>JAKLJF010000359.1 GCA_023151335.1 Thermoanaerobaculia bacterium
AATATAGGATATAGGATATAGGATATAGGATATCGAACACAGAATGTCGAATGTCGACATTCCGTGTTCGATATTCGATACTCAATTTAACACCCCGCTATTCCTTTAACAACCAAAGCGTGGAGGCGTTTCCACGATACATTATCCTCAGGCTATAAAACCCCGGCGGAAGGTTGCCGGGCCATACAAATATCTGCCTGATCGAAATAAATCATACCGTCACCGCCCCCAAAAGTGGTATCCAGCGTGCCGTCAGGATGGTATCGGACGATTAAAGCATGGGCATAATAACCACCTGCCACAACGATTTTCCCGTCTGGCTGAATCGCTAGAGCATTCCCGTATGTCCCGTAAGAACCTCCTAATGGCGGTACGACTGCTATGCCGTTGCCGTTAAAAGTAGAATCCGGCCTGCCGTCGGGATAATACCGCATCAACAATAAGTGACGGTCCGGAGAACGTCCTGTGATTAAAATTTTATCATCGGATTGCAATTTTATGTCGCTCAGGAACAACGAACCATAGTCGCCCTCTAATTGGTGCAGAATGCCTCCCGCGGTACCGAAGCTCGTATCGGGCCGGCCATCCGGAAAAAACCTGGCCAGTACCAACCCGGTCACGCTCAGCGTTGCATGGTCGGTGAAGTTGCCGAAGGCCAGAATTTTCTGGTCAGGCATAGTAACTACTTCCCTGCCAAAAGCTGCATACTTGGAAGGCAACTTTACCCAGGCAAAGCCGCAGATGATATTTTGAAGTATCCTGAGATTGCGTGAGCGCCAGGCCGTTGTCGCCAAAACTAAGATCGAGGGTTCCGGGTATCTGGGCAGATAAAAATATGGGCAGAAAGCCCAAAAAGGGGAGAAATTGTTTATTCAATTCAATACTATTAAGGTACCTGTTTGGCCCCGGCCCCGGAAATTTACCCCAAAACAGGTACAATTTTAACAAGCCCTCCCCGCATAAATTTCCAAATGCTTCGTTAATGCCTTGTTTGTTTAATCCTTCGGTTTTTTAATCCGTCAAGTTTCACGCAGTTCTCGCTGACGCCGGTCAGAGACATTTCATCCCGCCTCCGGAAAGCCCACCCTTAGTAATACTGCGTAACAAACCGATTTATCTCATCAACATTTTTACCTAATGGCTTCTTTGAATCCGCTTCAAGGCGCTTTGGGGCAACGGCGTGCCGCGCATCTGCTGCGCCGCGCCAGTTTCCGCTACACCCGGGCAAAAGTGGACGAGATGGCCGGGCAAACCGCCGCCGAGGCCCTCGCTTCGCTGCTGGTGTTGAACCCGCTGCAACTCGACCAACCCGTGTACGCCGACACCCCTGGCGCCACACCCGCCACCTGGATCAATCCACCCCAACCCGCCGATGCCGACCTGCCCGGCGACGAAAACGTGCTCAGTGAGTACGTAAAAGCCTGGTGGGTCAACGAGGCGCTGCACGATCCCGGCGCCGCCCACCGCTTGTCTTTTTTCTTCCACCAGTTTCTGGCCGTCACCCCCGACGCCGGCTCCAGCATGGAGTTTTACGACTATTTGATGCTGCTGCGTTGGGGCTGTCTGGGCAATTTTAAACAACTGGTGACGAAAATGGTACTCGACAACTGCATGCTCGAGTACATCGACAACGACCAGAACTACGTCAACAACCCCAACGAAAACTACGCCCGCGAGTTTTTCGAACTGCACACCATCGGCCGCGGCGACGCCGCCGGCCCCGGCGACTACACCAACTACACGGAAGACGACATCGTACAGGCCGCCCGTGTGCTCACCGGCTTCAACCACGCCGACCGCGACGAATACCAGGACCCCGATACGATGCTCCCCGCCGGACGCGGTTATCCGCAAAGCCACGATTTCGGCGGCAAAACATTCAGCGCACGTTTCGGCGGCGCCACCATTACCCCGCCTTCCAACGACGAGCCCGGCATGTACGCCGAACTGAACGCCCTGGTCGACATGGTATTCGCCCGGGAGGAAACGGCCCGGAACTTTTGCCGCCGCTTGTACCGCTTTTTTATCAAACGGATCATCGACGCCGAGGCCGAAACCGACATTATCGGTCCGCTGGCGCAAACCTTCATTGCCAACAATTTCGAGATCAAACCCGTCGTGGAACAATTGCTGCAAAGCGAACACTTTTTCGATGCCGACGACACCGACAGCGCCGACGAGGCCATCGGGGCGCTCATCAAATCGCCGCTCGATCTTTCCCTGCAAACCCTTTCCTTTTTCGATGTGCCGATCCCGGATCCCGCCGGCAGCAACCACGAACACTACCGCACCTTCTACAACGGCGGCATCATGGGCCGCCTGATGGACTGGTCCGGCATGTTTCTGTTCTACCCGCCCGATGTGGCCGGCTACCCCGGCTACTACCAGGAACCGGATTTGAACCGCCAGTTTTTCAACTCGGCCACCATCATCGCCCGCTACAAATGGCCGGAAATGTTGCTCACCGGCACCCATGCCTGGGGACCCGGGGCAGATACGGAACTCGGCACAAAGTTCGATTTTGCCGCCTGGCTCAAGGACAGCGGCGTCGTTTCCGATCCATCCGACTCATATGTGGTGGTGCAGGAGCTCACCCGCTACCTGTTCCCGGAAGAACCCGACGCCGAACGCTTCGACTATTTTCTCACAGCCATTTTCCTGAATAACCTGCCGGCAGCCGACTGGACCTACGAGTGGCAGAACTACGTGTCCACGGGCAACGACTCCGAAGTGAGCATTGCGCTGGGAAGGTTGTTCAATGCGCTGTTGTATGCGCCGGAATATCAGGTTTTCTGAGAGGGTTAGAAGGTTACTGGTTAGAAGGTTTATATTCCTCTGGCCAGTTGCCAGGCTTCGATTTCCTCGAAACGTTTAAAGGTCATGTTTTCATTTTTTTGTTTTAAAAATACAAATATAAAACAATATATTTAAAAAAGGACACTGGTTAGATTTTTTCAATCCCTTATCCGTCCCTTAGCACCAATTATCCCTTTCCCCCAACCTTCTAACCTTCTAACCAGTAACCTTCTAACCAAAAAGGTTATGAAAAGACGCAACTTCCTAAAAATAGCCGGTCTCACTTCCTTCGCCGTGAACGGCCACGCCGTACGCCCCTTTGCCAACACCAAAATCGCGCGTATCCTGGCCGATTGCGAAGAAGTGGAAGACCGCGTGCTCGTGCTCATTCAGCTGCACGGCGGCAACGACGGTCTGAACACCGTCATTCCCATCAACCAGTACGACGCCTACGCCGATTTGCGGCCGGTGATCAAAATCCCGGACAAGGGGCCGGCACAATTCATTAAACTGGACAATACGCTGCCTTCTGCCGACCAGGTGGGACTGCACCCGGTCATGACCGGCTTTAAAACCCTGTACGACAAGGGCTGGCTGAATATCGTGCAGGCCGTGGGCTACGAAAACCTGAACCAGTCGCACTTCAAAAGCACCGACATCATCCTGTCGGGCGGCGACGGTACGCAGGAAAACTTCAATATCAAATCGGGCTGGATGGGCCGCGCGCTCAATGCCATGTATCCGCAAGTGAAAGGTGTGCCCCTGCCACCGGACTTCCTCTATCCGCTGGGCATTCAGATCGGTGACCCCTACCCTTCCCTGGGCTTCCACACCGAAACGGAACACCAGAACTCCATCAATCTCTACGGCCAGGACCCCGACGGGTTCTATTCCCTGGTGCAAACTATCGGTGGCGCCCCGCTCGCCAACGTGCCCGACTCGGAATACGGCGACGAACTGGCCTACATCATGGGCATCGAACGGGCCGTAGACCAGTACTCGGTGTATATTACCCAGGCTTTTAATGCCGGCAGCAATGCCCTTACCAACTACCCGGATACCGGCCTAGCCGATCAACTAAAAACGATTGCCCGCCTGTTTTCTGGTGAAAGGCGGATGTAAAACCAAAATTTACCTCTGCTCGATGGGCGGGTACGACACCCACGGCTCACAGATCCCGCCCGAGGGAGAAGTCGTGCTCGGCCGCCATGCCAACCTGCTGCGCAACTTGTCCGATTCGATCAAATATTTCTACGACGACCTCGATGCCATGGGCCTGGCCGACAAGATCGTAGCCTGTACCTTCTCCGAATTCGGCCGCTGCGCTCGCGAAAACGGCTCGGCCGGCACCGATCACGGCACCCTGGCGCCCATGTTCATTTTCGGCAAGGCCCTGTCGGGTGGGGTGCACGGCACCAATGTCGATCTCGGCAACCTGGCCGGCGACAACCAGTTGCAGGGCCAGCAACACGACTACCGCCAGGTGTTCACCACCTTGCTGCAGGACTGGCTGGGCGGCAATAACTACGTGCTGGAACAAGCCATGTTCGACGGATATCAAAAACTCCCGATCATGAGCAGCGCCTACGCCGTGACGCCCGACTGTTATATCGGCACAGTCGGTGTTTTCGACGAGGAACCGGGGCAGCGCCGGCTGACCGCCTTCCCCAACCCGGCCCAACACCGGGCGCAGGTGGGTTTCCAGGGCGCTTATAATTTCGACGGCATATTGTCGCTGCACAGTTTGGGCGGTTCGCTGGTGTCGGTACAACAAGTACATGTACAGGCCGGCGCCAACCGCTTTTACCTCGATGTATCGCAATTACCGCCGGGGCCTTATTTCGTACGACTGGAAAACCGGGTGAGCGGAAAGGCCGATGTGGTGAAGCTGAGTGTGGCCCGATGAGTTTCTGCCCGGTTTATGAGCTAACGATCACCCACAAAACCTACATCTCCCGGCCCCGAAAGTGGCGTGTATGATCGGGTTATAACCGCGAAGCGCGTGTCCCGACCCCTCGGGGGGTGAATGTGATTAGCCCCGGATGCAATCCGGGGTATTGTGACCCCGCGAACAACAACCACGAAGCGGTTGAATAAGGTAATTGTATTTGATAATCAATGGTTTGTAATTAATATTCAACCGCTTCGCGGTTGGACTCGTCAATGCCGTTTTTCCACGGGTTGCACCCGTGGCTATTCACATTCAACCCCCGAGGGGTCGGGACACGCGCTTCGCGGTTATAACCCGATCATATACGCTGATACCGGGACCATGAGATGTCGGAATCCCTCTAAACTTTCTAAACCCTAATAAACCCTCCTAAACCTCCTAAACCCTCCTAAACCTCATAAACCCTCATAAACCTTCATAAACAATCTTAAATATCATGAACCGTTTAATCATTCTCCTGCCTTTTCTATGTTGCCTGGCATTGCCGGTCGCCTATGCGCAGTTGCCACCCGCTTGTGGCGGCACGGCGCCTTCTATCCTGTGCGAAGAAGCCTGTATTTCCTGCAATTTCGACGGCTATGCCGGTTCCACCCAGGGCTTCACTTCAGGGCCCGCCGTCGAATTTTGCGGCACCATTGAAAACGCCCAATGGCTGGGCTTTATCGCGGGTCAGCCGGAAGCGACGTTTACCATTTATCCCAGCAAATGCAGCGACGGCAATGGCGTACAGGTGGCCCTGTATGAAGAATGTTCCAAAACGCCGCTCGCTTGCGATAAGGGAAAAGAAGACGGCGGTAAAACGCCCGTCATCATCAAAGTTTCCATGAAACCCG
>JAKLJF010000035.1 GCA_023151335.1 Thermoanaerobaculia bacterium
CGCGCAGGTACACCCACATATCGTGATGGGGGTATCCCATCACTTTTTGAGCGATGATGGCGGCGATTATGGTGGTCAGTTGCAACAGAAACAAGGTGCCGAGCACCGCGCCGAATTTGCCCAGCATCATGGTCCAGTTTTTAGTAGGCAGGGCGTCGGTGATCTCGCTGACACGGGCAGTGCGTTCTTTCCAGATGACGGCCCCGCTGAAATACACCATCACGATGATCAAATATAAATAGAAGGAGCCACGGATGGATTCCACCATGGTATAGGTAACCGGGAGTTCGTGGGAGCCATAACCTTCATTGGCATCAAACAAATTGGGCACGCAATTGAGCAGGCCCAGCAAGGTCAGTAAAATGAATGCCGTGCTGCGCAAAATACCCAGCCACTCGGTCTTGAACTGGCTCCACAACTGGCTGAAAGTTGTTCCGGCGCCTTTGGCCGGTTGCACCCTGGGCAAGGCGCCCAGGGCCCGGATACTGACGGCTTCTTCTGTTTCCACCACGGCTTTCTTTCGTTTGGAACTACTTTTTTCGCCAAATTGAAACAACCGGTATCCAAACGCGAGAACGGCCAGACCCACGGCTATCCAAATCGCGCGATTCAGGAGCATCAATCCGCCAGGCATGGCGGCCTGGGTATTTTTTTCTTCAACAGTCCAGTATTTGGTTTCGATACTGAAAGCATAAAAACCGAAGGGGTCGAGCAATGCGCCTAATCGCTCGTTTTCTATGTTGTCGATCATATTGCCGGCTATTAAATAACCCACCAGCAGGGACGTTGCCGCCACAAAAGAATACAAGGTGGAGCGGGTGTTGATGGCTACGGCGTACAGAACTCCACCGATGAAGATCGTATTCGGGATAGCAAAGACCAGCAACCCCATCAGGTGGCCTTTCATTTCAAAGGGACCGAAACGGGTGGCATCCAGCCAGTCGAAAATGCCATTCAACCCGGCGCCAATCCATATACCCAACGATACGCCCAGCATAGGGACGAGCGCAATGATCAAGGCCCCCCAAAAATGCCCGAAATAATAGGCCGCTTTTCCGACCGGCTTTGAGAAAACGATCTGGCTGGTCTGTCGCTCGAAATCACGGATGCCCGCGGAATTGAGAAATGCCGTGGTGAGCAAAATGCACAGCAGGGAGAATGCGCCGTACCAGTTTTGTGCCACGAAAGGCGCATTTTTCCAGATGTTTCCATAACTCCCCCCTATGGTGAGTTGATCGGAAACCGTGCCGAAAAAGCACAGTAACCCAAAAATGAACAGGAATATCCAGGGCATCGGCGAGCGAAGCCAGCTTTTTATTTCAAACGAAAAGAAGGTACGGAACATGGTTATCGTATGTGAATGATAGTTGGGCGCTTTTTAAATAAAATACGGTTTAAACTGGCATATTTGCAGGCTTAAATAGACACGAACTCATATAATTATGCGCAAATCACGCTTTCTGTTTGTCCTGCTTGCCCTGTCGCTTTGGGCAGCCTGCGGCAAAGACCCCGAAAATCCCGCCGGAGACAACCGCGATAAGTTTGTCGGCACTTATAAACTTCAAAAAAGCGGCTATATTTATTCCGGCGCCAACGCGACGATTGTCGATACCCTGATCAACGTCACAGTCGGCAAATCCGGCGATGCGAATATTACCCTGCTGGACGCCGATATCCGGGTCAATTCAGAGGGGCGTTTCGGCGCCTTTAATACCGGCGATTGCGCCATCAGCCCCATACCGAACTACAATGTTTTCTGCGGATATTTCAAACAGGACAGCCTGGTGTTCGAAACTTTTCAGGGCTCGGTCACGAATGGTTCGCAGTTCAACTACAAGGGGATCAAGCAATAAAAGGTTTAACGGGTTGAGCGGGTTGAGCGGGTTTAACGGGTTTAACGGGTTGAGCGGGTTTAACGGGTTCGTTAACACTTGGCTTAGGCGGTTGAAATATTAAGTGTTAACGAACCCGCTCAACCCGTTAAACCCGTTAAACCCGTTAAACCCGCTCAACCTCATTTCAGGCTATACCGTTTATCTTCGCAAAAAACACCTCTTCCAGCCCGGCAGGCGCGGGCGTAAATCCTTCGCCGGGATCGGTATCGCTGTATACGCTGATGATCGGCTTTCCGGCCACCAGTTTGCTGGAGATCAGGCGTTCGCCATAGCGTTGCTGATAATCTTCTATTTCGGATTTAGCAATGGTTTTTTGCCATATTTTCCCCTGAAGGCCGGCAAGGGCAAATTCCGGCGTGCCGGCGTACAGCACCTGCCCATTGTTGATAATGGCCATGTTGGAACACAGTTCTTTCACGTCTTCCACAATATGGGTGCTGAGGATGACGATCACGTTTTCACCGATCTCAGACAGGAGGTTGTAGAAGCGGTTGCGCTCGCCGGGGTCGAGGCCGGCAGTGGGCTCATCGACGATGATCAGGCGGGGATCGCCGAGCAGGGCCTGGGCGATGCCGAAACGCTGGCGCATACCGCCGGAGTAGGAAGCCACCGCTTTTTTCCGGTGTTCCCAGAGGTTGACGCGTTGCAGCAGGGCATTCACCACCCCTTTTCTTTCCGAAGCGGGGATACCTTTCAGCACGGCCAGGTGATCCAGCATTTCATAGGCGCTGATGCGCGGGTATACGCCGAATTCCTGCGGCAGGTAGCCCAGGGCGCGGCGCACGGCGTCTTTATCTTTCAGCACGTCGATATCGCCCAGCGTGGCCGTGCCGGAGTCGGCATCCTGCAGGGTGGCGAGGGTACGCATGAGCGTGCTTTTGCCGGCGCCGTTGGGGCCGAGCAGGCCGTACATGCCGGTGGGGATGTCGAGCGAAACATCCACCAGGGCTTTTACGCCGTTGGGGTACGTCTTGTTCAGGTTGCGAATGGTCAGTTGCATAAGGACGATTTGAAGGAAAGGGTAGTTCGAAGGGGGGAAATACTCCCGTCAGGAAAATTTTAAAGCCCAAATCGACATAAATCCCGCTTATTATGTCGCATTGATTCGAGCAATCCACCCAAAGGATAGACAAACGGGTTATTTTTACCGCCATGAAAATACTGCTGCTCTTCGTTATCACCCTGTTGGGGTACGCCCTGCTCGACCTGGCTTTTATCAACCTTTTTGCCAAGGCCTTTATTCAACGGCAGGTAGGCTGGCTTCTGGCGCCCCGCCCCGATCTGGGAGCGGCGCTGCTGTTTTACCTCATTTTTGTGGCGGCCCTGCTGTATTTCTGTGTGTTGCCGGCAGATAGCATCGGAAAGGCCCTGCTCAACGGCGCCTTTTTCGGCCTCGCGACCTACGCCACCTACGAACTCGTGAATAAAGCCCTGCTCGACCGCTGGCCCTGGCCGCTGGTGCTGGTGGATTTGTGCTGGGGCGTGTTCGTGGGCGCGGTGGTGAGTGGGTTGGGATGGCGGGCGGGAAAGTGGTTGGGGAGTATATAGGCGTGGGCTTTCGTTCATTATGCAGCCTTTGCGTTGCTTTGTTTTTCCCAGGCTTCAATGACCATTTCGATAATTCTTATTAAGATATCTGCTGGTGTGTCTGCTGGTAATCCATCCACATAACGCGAAATTGCTTTGGCAAGAGATAATTCAGGTTCTTTTGCAAGCCATTCGTTTAAGTTCAGCGGAATGACATTTTTATGTACCGCCCAAAATTTATTAGGCGACCGTTCCCATAAAGGAGGAAGAGTCGTCGATTGGGTTGATAAATCTTGAGCAGAAGTATCTGTGTAAGGAATTGAGTTGGATTTCATTTTCCTCATTTTGCTACAAATTTAGGTTTTTTTTCGACTCAGGAGGAATAAATCAAAATACTTATGTGGGTCGTAATTCTGTAACTTTTTCCCTTGCAAGCCTTTTATCTCAAAAATTGCCATTATTTCGTGGTAGCGTCGTTTGAAAATCGTATTATACAGTTGTTTTCTTTTTTCATCAACGGGGCTGATCAAAATTCTTCTTTCCGGCCATTTTTCGGAAAACTTATAAGTTGCCTGTGCTACCGATGATATAACCCGGACCAGGTCACCATTGTTTGTTATTACAGCATCATCCCAACTATGTTCGAGCAGGTCGCCAAAGCCAAGGTTCCATAAATCCGCTCTAATCTGATCAAAGATTACAACTTTTTTAACTCGCCCTTTTGGGCCTACGCTCTCAAAAATAAACATCTCCCTGTTTTCATCAGTAATGAGCGGATAGCTTTCGTGAATCATAGGGTACCAGGTTTATGAGGGATAATTATGAAATCCGACTCCAAACCCTCGCCTCTTTCCCCGTAGCCTCTAAATGCGCCCGCAATCTTGCATTCTCCGGCGTCGCCAGCGTCGGATCGGCTTCCAGGATTTTGGCGGCAATTTCGCGGGCGGCGCTCAGGATCTGTCCGTCGCGGCCGAGGTCGGCGATGTGGAACCGGAGCATGCCGCTTTGCTGGGTGCCTTCCATGTTGCCGGGGCCGCGCAGGCGCAGGTCGGCCTCGGCGATGACGAAGCCGTCGTTGGTTTGCACCATGGTTTGCAGGCGTTCGCGGCCGTCGGCGCTGAGTTTGTAGCCGCTCATCAGGATACAGTACGATTGTTCGGCGCCGCGGCCCACGCGGCCGCGCAGCTGGTGCAGCTGGCTGAGGCCGAACCGTTCGGCGTTTTCAATCACCATCACCGAGGCGTTGGGCACGTTCACGCCGACTTCGATCACCGTGGTAGCCACCATGATATGCGTTTCGCCCCGGACGAAGCGCTGCATTTCGAAGTCCTTGTCGGCGGGTTTCATTTTGCCGTGTACGATACTGATCTGGTATTCCGGCGGCGGGAAATCGCGGCTGAGCGCTTCGTAGCCGGCCATGAGGTTGAGCATGTCGGCTTTTTCGGTTTCCTCAATCATAGGATACACCACGTACACCTGCCGGCCTTTAGCGATCTCTTCGCGCATAAAACCCTGCACGCGCAGCCGGTGGTGTTCGGTTTTGTGCATGGTGGTGATGGGTTTGCGGCCGGGCGGCAATTCGTCGATGACCGACACGTCGAGGTCGCCGTAAAGCGTCATGGCGAGCGTGCGGGGAATGGGCGTGGCGGTCATCACCAGAATATGCGGCGGCAGGCCGGCGCCTTTTTTCCAGAGGGCGGCGCGTTGCTCCACGCCGAAGCGGTGCTGTTCGTCGATGATGGACAGGCCGAGTTTTTGGAACACCACCCAGTCTTCGATGAGGGCGTGCGTGCCGATCACGATGTGCATATCGCCCGAGGCGAGTTGCTCCAGGATGGCTTCGCGTTTTTTGCCTTTCACCGTACCGCTCAGAAAGCCGGCGTTGACGCCAAGGTCGCCGACCAGTTCGGTGATGTTGGTGAAATGCTGCTGGGCCAGTATTTCGGTGGGCGCCATGAGGCAGGCTTGGTAGCCGTTGTCGAGGGCCATGAGCATGGTCATGAGGGCGACCACGGTTTTGCCGGAGCCTACGTCGCCCTGCACCAGGCGGTTCATCTGCTGGCCGGCGGCCAGGTCGGCGCGGATTTCGCGAATGACGCGTTTTTGGGCGCCGGTGAGTTCGAAGGGTAGTTTATTGTGGAAAAAATCGTTGAAATAATCGCCGATTTTGTCAAAAACGAAACCTTTGCTGGTATCCTTGCGCCGGCGGCGGATCTGAAGCAGGCGCAGTTGCAGGAAAAACAGTTCCTCGAATTTCAGCCGGCGGGTGGCGGCGTCGAGTTCGCGCTGGTTTTCCGGGAAATGGATTTTTTGCAGCGCTTCCCAGCGCGAAGCCAGGCGGTAAGCTTGCAGCAGGGAATCAGGCAGGGTTTCGGGGAGGTCGGCCGGGGTGATCACGTCGAGCAGGGTGCGCAGCACTTTGCGCAGGCCCTTGGCGTCGAGGCCTTTTTGCGTGAGTTTGTCGGTGGAGGGGTATACGGGGTCGAAGGTGCGGGCCGACTGGATGTTTTCCGGCGTCACTTCTTCGGTTTCGGGGTGTGGAATGTTGAAACGGCCGTTGAAGACGCTGGCCCGGCCGAACACCACGTATTCCTTGCCTACCTTGAGGCTGCGTTCGAGCCATTGGATGGCCTGGAACCACACCAGTTCGATGGAGCCCGAATCGTCGCGCAGGGTGCCCACCAGGCGTTTGGCCCGGCCTTCGCCCAGGGTTTCCAGCCGGCGCAGCACACCTTTGACCTGGTATTGCTCACCCTCTGTTTGAATATCGCGGATGCGGTGGAATTTGGTGCGGTCGATGTAGCGAAAGGGAAAATGGAACAGCAGGTCGCCGAACGTAAACACGCCCAATTCTTTTTTGAGCACTTCGGCGCGCTGCGGGCCGACGCCTTTGAGGTATTCTATGGCGGTGTCGAGTGCGGGCACTGCGAGATTTAGTTTTACCGTTACCGGGCAAAGATAAAAGTTTTTGTTTTAAAAAATAAATTGGTTTTGCTGTATCAAATAGCCGGGTTTATCGCGATACTCAACCGTTCTGCTATCGCGGCCATCTTTTCTGCATCTACCCCTCCGTTTGTTTCAATTCCCGAGGCTACATCCACGCCGATACAATGCCGGTATTTCAGGGCCGCGTCCAGATTACCGGCATGGATGCCGCCGGCCAGTAAAAAGGGATATGGAAAATCCGCGGGAATGGCTGTTTCCATGGGTTGCCCGCTGCCCGGATGCGGACCATCGAGGATGAACAGATCAACGTCGGGAGCATAGCGTTCCAGCGCATCGAGGTCGGCCAGCGTGCCGACGCGGCAGGCCAGCAATACTTTTTGCCGCAGGCTCCTGACAAATGCAGGCGTCATATCGCCGGCGTATAACTGTGCCCGTTGAAATGGAAAGCGGGCCAGTATTTCCCGGATTTCAATTTCTGAATTTTGATAAAAAACGGCTACCGCGTGTGCCGGAATGGCCCGCCCTTCGAGCAGCGCCGGATCGATCCGGCGTTTGGAAACGGGGGAAAAATTGAGGCCGATAAAGTCGGCGGGGCAGGTATCCAGCAGTTCGGGGGTACGGATGCCGCAGGCTTTGAATAGGAGTTTTGATTGCAGATTGCGGATTGCGGATTGCGGATTGACCCGGCTCCTGGTTTGGCTATTGGGCATGGGTAAGGTCCCGCTGCCAAGAGCCGGGTCAATCCGCAATCCGCAATCCGCAATCCGCATTAAACTCGTTCCAATCAAAAACCCGTCGGCCCGGCGCACCACCTGAAAATCCCGGTAATCCCGGATGCCGGATTCGGCAATCACAAAACGTTTGCCGGCGAACCGGGCAAGGATGTTCACGCGGTTCAGCGCGGTACGGAAGGTACGGAGATCGCGGCTGTTGATGCCGAGCGCAGGGAAGTCGAGGTGGTTGATGGTGTCCAGTTCTTCCCGGTTGTGTACTTCCACCAGGACGCCCATGCCGAGGCTTTCGGCCGTGTGGCGGAGCATTTGCAGGCGGTCGGGCGGCAGTATGGCAGCGATCAGCAAAATAATGTCGGCCCCATGCAGACGGGCGAGGTAAATCTGGACAGGATCGAGGATGAAATCCTTTTGCAGCAATAGCGGCGTTTCGCCAGGGATCTCCTGTAAGGCCGCGGCGGCTTGCCGCAGGTCGCCGTAGGAGCCGCCGAAAAAGTCGCTGTCGGTGAGTATTGAGACGGCGCGGGCGCCGGCCCGGGCATAACCTTGTACCTGGGCCTGCAAGTCGGCATCGCGGTTGATCCAGCCTTCCGAGGGGCTTTTTCGTTTGAATTCGGTGATAAAAAAAGGTTTGTCTTTTGCCCTCGCCGAAGCCAGGGAACGGTAAAAATTTTTTGCCGAAGGTTTTGCCGTCCGCCGAAGCGTGTCGAAATCAAACTGTTCATACAGGCGTTTAATTTCCAGGCGTTTATGCGCGACGATTTGATCGAGGATGCTGGATTGCATGGACCGGGTGGTTTAAATGGTTTAGAGAGTTTAGAGGGTTTAGAGGGTTTAGAGGGGTTTAGAGGGGTTTAGAGGGGTTTAGAATTTTTGAAAAAATCAGGCCGCACAAACGGCATCTTCTGTTGCCACCGCCATGAAGCGCTCCAAAACTTCGCCCATCGCCCCGCTGAAAACCAGGCGTTCCATCTTGCGGAAAGCCTCTGGCAGAGGGATGTCTTCCAGGAAACGCGTGTAAATAAAAGCGGCGTTTGCCGCCACCAGTTTATAATGTTCTGTGGTTGGCGCGCCGGCGATCATGGCGCGGGCAATGGCCAGACATTCGGCGGGGTTAGCAGCGCTGACCGCTTCGGGCGGCAGCGGCCTGATGCCGAAACCGGCCGGCTCAATTTCGTATTCCCGTCGCTGGCCGTTGAAATACTCCAGCACACGGGAGGGCGCGCTGACGGATATTTCGTCGAGGCCGTCGTGTCCACGCGCGACGATCAGGTGCGATTTGCCCATACGGATACCCGTTTCAAAGATCACGTCCATCAGATCGGCGAACGCGGTACCGATGAACTGCCGGTCGGGTTGGCAGGGATTGAGCAGCGGCCCCAGTACATTGAACACTGTGGGCACGCCGATTTGCGCGCGTACGGGGGCAAAATGCCGGAACACCGGGTAGATATCCGGGGCGAACAAAAACGCCAGGTTCGTTTCAGCGAGCGTGCGCCGCGCTTTTTCAGCGTCGAACCGGATCGGCACATCCAGGGCTTCGAGGAGGTTGAAACTGCCAAAACGCCCGGCGGCAGCGCGGTTGCCGTGTTTGGCGACGGGCAACCCGCAATGCGCCAGCAGGAGAGCGGTCAGGGTGGAGGTATTGATACGCGGCAGGCCGGAGCCGCCGGTGCCGCAGATGTCGACCGGGTGGGAATGTCGAATATCGAAGTGCCGGAGCGCATCCTGGTACCCGGTATATGCTACGGGACTTCGATATTCGACATTCGCCGTTCGATATTCGATATTCTTTTTGTCTCCGTGCCTCCGCGGTGAACCAAATAACAAGGCATCGACCAACTCTTTCAAGGCACCCGCCTCGCGCAGGCGCAGGCTCAGCGACACCAGTAAAATCTGTTTCTGATCCTCCGTTAGTTGCCCCTCTTCAACGGCCTGTAGAAAAACGCGCAACAAGGGGGCGTCTGGCGAAACGCCGGTTTGGAGCGTACGAGACAACTCATGGTAAATGCGGTTTCCCGCCGACAGCCTGCCGGCCGCCACGTTTTGCAACAGCCGCATGCCCACGTTGTTGTACATGCTCAGTACCGATTCGGGGTGAAACTGAATGCCCTCTACTGGCAGGTGCTTGTGGCGTACGGCCATCACCGTGCCGTCGGCTGCGCGGGCACTGACTTCCAGTTCCGAAGGGATGTCCTTTGCTGCCCAGGAATGATACCGGGCCACCCGGATTTCCGGCTCAAGACCGGCAAAAATGCCCCGTCCATCGTGTCCGACAGGTACCGATTTGCCGTGTACCGGCGCGATATTTTCCAGGGTTCCTCCAAAAAATTCGACCAGCGCCTGATGCCCCAGGCAAACGCCAAGTATGGGCTTTTCGCGGTGAAAACGCGCGATCACTTTCATCAGGTTGCCCGCGTTGCGCGGTACCGAGGGGCCGGGCGACAATACCAGCAGGTCGAAATCCTCCCGGGCAATTGATTCCGGATCGGCCGTATTGCGGTATACCTTCACCGGGCAACCCAATTGCCGGAAAAAATCCACCAGGTTGTAGGTGAAGGAATCAAAATTGTCGAGCATAAGAACACGGCAGGACATAGGTAGGTACAAGGTTTTGATATTGTATTAATGTACTGGTACGATAATGCAAAGATTTTGAAAAAAACCGGGAACAGGCAAGTCCCGGGATGGAAATTTTATTTTTGCCGCTCTTTTTGTCAGCAGGTATGTTGTTTCAAGGCGTTTTGTTGGGGCTTTCGCTCAGTTTTATGGTTGGGCCGCTGTTGTTTGCGATCATGCAGGCCAGCCTGGAGCGTGGGTTTCGGGCCGGCTTCGCGCTGGCCTCGGGCATTTGGGTGAGCGACATTTTGTATATTCTGCTGGTTTACCGGGGGGTGGATGCCCTGGCTGCGCTGACGGCCCTGCCCAATTTTCGATTGTGGGCCGGATTGGCGGGCGGGTCTGTATTGCTCATATTTGGCCTGGCTGCCCTGATCCGCCGGATGCGTTGGGGACTGCCCGGTTACTGGCTGCGCGGTTTTTTACTCAATACCATCAACCCATTTACCGTATTTTTCTGGCTGGGCATTGCCAGCGCTGTCGTGGTACCCAACCAATGGATGCCCGGGGAAACCCTGTCTTTTTTCAGCGGCATGATGTTTACGCTGGTCATCACCGACACCCTCAAAGCTTATGCCGCCAAGCGGGTACGGCATTTTCTGACGCCGGAACACACCCGCTGGGTTCAAATTGTTATAGGCCTGGTGTTGCTCGTATTTGGCGTGGTACTGATCGGGAGGGCATTAGGGGGTTAGAGGGTTTCTGGTTAGACCCTACCCTCCAACCAGAAAGCCTCTAACCCCCTTTAACGTCCTCAATTAGCAAAGAGTCGAATAACAAGCTCAGACTGCGTGAAAAGCCGGATTTTTGCACCGATCATAAATTTGCCGCGTTGTCGGTTTTTTCACCTGTTTCACTCAGCCATCATGTTGTTTTCAAAATACCGTTTATCAATGCGTACATCGATACTTGTTTTTTTCGGGTGTTTCCTGAGCCTTGCCCTTTCCGCTCAGCAATATTGGCAGTTTGTGCCGGAAGAAAAACTGGACGTTTCCGGTCCATTGGCGCGGCATGCCGTTCCCGATAAACTGTTGACGCTTAAGCTCGACTTTAATGCCCTGGAACAAACGTTGAAAAATGCTCCTTTGGAACATACTTCCGGCAGCCCGGTAGTGATTGAATTGCCCGCGGCGGACGGTTATTTCCGGCAGTTCGAGATATGGGAATCACCGGTCATGGCGCCGGCCCTGGCGGCTCAGCATCCGGAAACGCGCACTTATTCGGGCCGGTCGGCCGACGGTTTCAGCGCGCGGCTTGTCACCGGCCCCCTCGGCTTCCATGCCTTCATGCTGGCGCCCGATGGCAGTATTGAAACGGTGCGGCCATATTCCGACGGGCAAAAATCAGCCTGTATGGTGTACCATTCCAAAGACCTCAAACCCCGGCCCGAATCCGTTTTCCAATGTGCATCCGACGACTTCGACGAGGCCGAACCTTTACCGGAAATCCGTCATTTGCCCAAAATCAGCGACCGCGGCAATGCGCCCGTCAAATTGAAAAAATATCGGATTGCGGTAGCTGGAACAGGCGAGTACACCGCATTTCACGGCGGTACCAAAACGCTGGCGAATAACGCCATTGTCGCCGCGCTCAGCTATATCAATACGATTTTTGAACGTGATTTCGCCGTACGGCTCGAACTTATTCCCAATAACAGCGACATCATTTTCCTCGACAAGGATAACGACCCCTATACGGGCAACCAGACTGCGGGGTTTATGGACCAGAACCCCGGCGCCATTGATCCCATCATAGGCGCCGGCAGCTATGATATCGGTCACGTGTTCAGCGTGTATTTTCCTGGAAACAAAGCCACGGGTATTGCTATTCGTTCGGGCGCCTGCACCGGCAACAAAGCCCGGGGTTGCTCCACGGCCTCGCCGCCGACGGGCGATTATTTTTACAAAGTAGCCGCCCACGAGATCTGCCACCAGTTGTCGGGTACGCACACCTGGAACAACTGTTCTGAAGATTACGTCGATCAGCGTTGGCTGCCCAGCGTGTTCGAACCGGGTAGCGGCTCCACGCTCATGTCCTATGCCGGCGGTTGCGGCTCCAACAATGTACTGGGCGACAATGAACCGTATTTTCACCTGGCCAACATAATCCAGGTGCAACAATTCATCGCCTCGGGCAACGGCAGCACCTGCGGTACCGAAACGGACACCGACAATAACCCTCCAAACGCCAATATCCCCCTGAACAACGACTTCTTTATTCCCATCTCCACGCCGTTTCAACTGAGCGCCGAAGGCAGCGACCCCGACGGCGATCAGCCCCGGTTTTGCTGGGAGCAATGGGACCGCGACACGGTCGGTCTGCCGGTCGACCTGGGCGTAGCCGGGGCCGAAGGCGCGCTGTTCCGTTCCTTCACGCCTTCGCTGAATCCGACACGGGTCTTTCCCCGCCTCTCGCTGTTGCTGGCCAACCAGAGCGATAAAACAGAGGTATTGCCTACCGTTAGCCGCCCCCTGACGTTCCGGGTGAGCGTTCGCGACTACCACAATGGCGGCGGCGCCTTTGCCTGGGATGAGGTAAAATTCCGTTCCACGAGCCTGGCCGGGCCATTTGCCATTGTCAGCCCGAACGCTCTGACAGATGTGTGGCTCACCGGCGAATATCAAACCGTTGTATGGGACGTGGCCAATACCGACCGTACGCCGGTCAATTGCAAAACCGTAAACATCCGGCTAAGCACCGACGGCGGCCAAACCTATCCCTTACTGCTGGCATCCGGCGTACCGAACAGCGGAAGGGCCTGTGTGAAAGTTCCGGCACAGGTCACCAACATTGCCCGTGTCCGGGTGGAGGCGGCCGACAATATTTTCTTCGACATCTCCAATTCCAGCTTCAAAATTCAGGCGCCGGCCCAGCCGGCTTTCTCCCTGTGCGCCGGGCGCCTCGTGGATACCGTTTGCCTGCCGGCGGCCTATACGGCTACCATCAGTTCCAGCGCGCTTTCGGGGTTCAGCGATCCCATCAGCCTCGCGGCCAGTATTGATGTGCCGGGCGCCGTGGTCAGTTTTAACACGGGTTCCTTAACGCCCGGCGGCGATGCCGTGCTGACCATTGAATTTCCGGTGGGTAACCCGGACGGTGATTTTGAAGTGGTCATCGGCGGCGCGGCAGCGGGCCTGACCGACTCGGTTCGGATATCGCTGCACGTGGTGAGCAACAATTTCTCGGCACTCACGGCCATTGCCCCGCTTGACGGCGCCGTCGGGCAGGATCAGGCCGCCGTATTGCGCTGGAATAAAGTACCGGATGCCAACGTGTACGATATCCAGGTAGCTTCCAGCCCGGCGTTCGCGCCCGGCGACATCATCGCTACCCTGGAAAACACCACGCTCGACAGTTTTAAACTCCCCGTCATACAGGACAAGGGTAAAATCATCTATTGGCGGATTCGGCCGGAAAACGAATGTGGGGCAGCCGATTGGTTCGGGCCGTATTCCTACGCCGTTGTGGTAAACGTTTGTCAGACCTTCGAGTCGACCGACGTGCCGAAAAATATCACGGCCAATGGAACGCCCACCGTGGAGTCCAAAATCACTGTTCCCGCCGGCGGTATTATCAGCGACGTGAACATTACTAAAATTCAGGGCAACCACACGTTTTTCCGCGACCTTGAAATGCACCTGATCAGCCCACAGGGTACGGATGTACTGTTGTTTAAAGATAAATGTCCGAATTTCAGCGGCAATTTTAATTTTGGCTTCGACGACAGCAAACTGAACCTGTTCGGCTGTCCGCCCCCCAACAACGGTACCTCTTCCAAACCGACAAATCCCCTCAGCGCTATCAATAACCAGGGTTCCGGCGGCAACTGGATCCTGCGGGTAAAGGACAACGCTATCAGCTCGGGCGGCCAGATCACCGGATTTGCCCTGGAACTCTGCTCCAGCGCTTCGCTGAATCCGCCTGTGCTGGTGAACAACAATCAGATGCAGTTGCCGCCGGGTACAAACAAAGCCATTACCGTGGACCTGCTTAAAACAGAAGACGCCAACAATAGCGACGACCAGTTGTTGTATACGCTCACGACGAGCCCTAAATACGGCGAATTGCAATTCAACTGGGGCGGCGTCAAATTGCAGCCGGGCGCTCAATTTACCCAGGCAGACCTGAACAATGGCGCCTTGCGGTATTTCGATTATGGTTTCAGCGGCAAACAGGATCAGTTCTGTTTCACCGTCACGGATGGCGAAGGCGGGTTGATTTCGGATTGCTTTGTCATTCAGCCTTTCCCGCTCGTCGACGCGCCGGAAGCAGACGCCGCATTCCGTTTCCTGCTGGCCCCGAATCCGGCCAGCGAACTGCTGCGAATCGTGTTTGAAACAGCCCCCGGCGCCGATACGCGCATCCGCCTGTTCGACGCTTCTGGCCGACTGGTACGCGAGCTGATACTGGCAGCAGGTCAGACGGCAGTGGAAATAAACGTAGCGCATTTGCCCGGCGGGATGTACACGGTTACCGCCGATAATTCGCAGGGCAACGGAGTGCGGAGGGTAGTGGTGCGGTAGGAAAAAATATATTGTTTTTCAAAAAAATCCAGGCGCCCGCACAGGGGAATTCCGGCTGACCGGCGCCCTAAGTCAAGACAAGTATATCATACAATAAATGAAAAAATTACTATTCGTTTTAGGCGGCTTGTTTGCTGCCGGTCTTCTTTCCGCCCAAACTATTTTCCAGGAAATATCTGAAAACAACATTCCATCGGCAAGTGAAAGATGGATCGTGCCCCGGCATTACCGCACGATTCAACTCGACCGTACGGCGCTTCAGGGGCTGGTGGATCAGGTGGTGAGCCGGAACGCGGTAACCGACCGCGGAGGCGACCAGCCTGTTGTCAGTTTGCCGCTTCCGGATGGCGGCGCGGCCCGTTTCCGGCTGGTGGAATCCGGGATCATGGCGCCTGAATTGCAGAGCCGTTACCCGGAAATCCGCTGTTTTACCGGTTATGGTGTCGACGACCCATCCGCTTTGCTCAAATGTGACTGGACGCCCAAAGGGTTCCGCGCCATGATGTTCCTGACTGGCAAGGGTACGGCCTATATCGATCCTTACGCGCCCGGCGATATGGAGCATTATATCGTTTATTACAAAAAAGATTATGCGCGGGCTGCCGGGCAGGAAATGAAGTTTAGCTGCGGTGTGGAGCCGCCGGCCACCGATTCCGAACGACCGATCTCCGATCGCCCTTTTGTCGTATCGGATCGCAGTGGTACCGACGGCCAGTTGCGCCGCTACCGGCTGGCCATCGCCTGTACCGGCGAATACGCCCAGTTTCAGGGCGGTACAAAAGCCCTGGCCATGGCGGCCATTGCCAGCTCGGCCAACCGCATCACCGGTATTTACGAAAGAGAATTTGCCGTCACCATGCAATTGATCGCCAAAAATGATACGCTGATCTTTCTGGATGGCGCAACCGACCCTTATGAAAATGGCAATACGGGTGTGATGATCGATCAAAACTTAGACGTTTGCCTCAACAGGATAAATAACGGCAGTTTCGACATCGGACACGTATTTGGCACACACCCTTCCGTGAGTGGACTGGCCCAAATACAGAGTGTTTGCACCCTGAGTAAAGCGCGGGGCGTTTCCTGTTTCTTTTCCCCCATCGGCGACGCTTTCGACGTGGATGTCGTGGCGCACGAGATGGGGCACCAGTTTGGCGGTCTTCACACGCAAAACAACGAATGTAACCGCACCAGCAGCACGTCGATGGAGCCGGGCAGCGGTTCCACTATTATGAGTTATGCGGGGATATGTCCGCCCAATGTCCAGTCGCTCAGCGACGACTATTACCATGGCGTCAATGTGGAGGCAATGGTGAATTTCATCGTAAACGGCGAAGGAAACAGCTGTCCGGTAAAAACGGCCATCGACAATATCGCGCCCACGGTGAATGCCGGATCCGATTACGTCATTCCAAAATCCACCCCTTTTGTGCTCACCGCCCAGGCCGACGACGCTAACGGCAATGAAAATACCCTAACCTATTGCTGGGAACAAATGGACGCCGACGCCGGCGATATGCCGCCCGTGTCCACGAGTACGCTCGGCCCGCTGTTTCGCACCTTCGATCCCGTCACGCAGCCGTACCGTTATTTCCCCCGCTTCCAGGATGTCGTACAAAATGTGAACAGTACCTGGGAAGAACTGCCGTCGGTAGGCCGGAAAATGAACTTCCGGATCACCGTTCGCGACAATCATCCCGCCGGCGGTCATACGGCACAAGATGACGTGGTAATTACCGTGGCCAACAATGCGGGGCCGTTCAGCGTGGCAAATCCGGGCGCTACCTGGCGCGCGGGCTCCTGGCAGATCGTCAGCTGGGATGTGGCCAACACCGATATAGCGCCGGTCAATTGCAAGACCGTTAATATCCGGCTGAGTACCGACGGCGGCTACAATTACCCCATTACACTGGCCTCCGGCGTGCCCAATACCGGGAAATACTGCGTTTTGGTACCCAATATTACCACTTCGCAGGCCCGCCTGCTGGTGGAATCGGTGGGCAATATATTTTTCGACATCAATAATGGCAACTTCAGCATAACGCCGGCGCCGGCGCCGGCATTTTCGATGTGTCTTTCCGAGTTGCAGGGGCAGGTTTGCCTGCCGGGCGCCTACACTGCCACGCTGAGCACGGCGGCCCTGCAGGGCTTCGACAAGCCTATCACACTCTCTGCCGGGGGACTGCCTTCCGGCGCCATTGCCAGCTTCAGCCCTAATCCGGTGATGCCGGGGAGCGACGCCGTGGTGAGCCTGAGCTTCCCCGACGGAACCCCGGAAGGCGCGTTTGACGTGGATATCATCGGTACGGCGGATTCTTCCACCAACTTCAGTGTTTTGACCAGCCTGACGCTCGTTTCCAACGACTTCAGCGCGCTAACCCTGCAATCGCCGGCTAACGGCGCCATCGGGCAGATCGAGAATCCCATTCTATATTGGCAGACCGTTGCCGATGCCAATAACTACGATGTGGAACTGGCTACAAACCCTTCGTTCGATCAGGCTGTTCTGATTGCTTCCCGGCAAAACGTTCTGGTGGACTCGTTCAAAATACCGCTTATCCTGGAAAAAGGAAATGTGTACTACTGGCGCGTACGTCCGAAAAACGAGTGCGGTCCCGGCCCCTGGGTAGGCCCCTTTGCCTTTGAACAATTGCACCTGGGTGCCCTTCGGACTGATCAGCAACATTTCAAGTTCTTTAAAAAAGGTGTGGCTGCCCTGAATTTTCGCCACGTTGACGTCGCTGACCACGCTGCTGCCGCTAAATGCAATTTTGGATTCCACGGTGGTTGCCTGGTTCTGAGTGATATTGATCGGCAGACCGCCCGCGTTTTTAG
>JAKLJF010000360.1 GCA_023151335.1 Thermoanaerobaculia bacterium
AAAATTACGACATTTTCACCTTAAAAACCAATAACCTAAAGTCGAACCTTACAACTTCAAATGCGGAACATATGAAAACCTTTGTCTTGCTTCCGGTCCTGCTCCTTCTCGCCGCCGCCCTCCCGGCCCAAAAAAATAGCGCTTCCCGCTGAAATTTCGGCATTTTAATTTTGAATAAACAAAAATGCCGTATTTTTAAGCGGCCAATCACCACCCCTAATCCGATCCCTCCAACACGCTTCCCACGCAAATTACGACACAAACCTGCAAATAAGCGCAAGGCTTATTACCACGCTCATTTTTCCTGTCGTGTTCTGCACGCTGATATTCAGGCGCTAATCCCTGTTACCAATAATCCACAACCCGTTGATGATAACGAAACGGCCTGTCGCGGTATAAACACACCGGGCGGGAGCTTGGGTATTTATCCGGCGATGGTCCGGTTTGCCGGGGGCACAGTGCTGCGCCCGGAAGGGCGGAGCATTGCCTGTAGCGCAGTTTTTATCTCCCGCGGCGGTTTTCTCTGCTTTCGTGTCGCTTCTCATCTGTCAATTCAATTAATCGACATATAAACCTTTTTAGTTCACCAAAATCTTGCTCGTTATGCTCAAAAAAGGCATGTTCCTTCTGCTTACCCTCTTGCATGGGTTTTGCCTGTGGAGTCAGAATTCCCTGCGGGGTACCGTGACCGGCAGCGACGGCGCGCCCCTCGTGGGCGCCACCGTGCTGGTCAAAAACACCAACATCGGCGCCGTGGCCGACAACGCCGGCGTCTTCACCCTCAACCTGCCGCCCGGCAACCAGACGCTGATCGTCAGTTACACCGGCTTCGGCAGCCGTGAAGTGGCCGTTATGGCCGGCATGCGCGACGTCGAGATCACGCTCGAAGAGGGCGTCACCCTCCGCGAAACGGTGGTGACCGCGCTCGGCATCACCCGCTCCGAAAAATCGCTGGGCTACGCCGTGGCCCAGGTGGACGGCGCCGACGTGAGTAAAGTACGCGACGCCAACATCGTAAATCAGCTCGCCGGACGCGCGGCGGGTGTTACGGTCATCGGTTCCAGCGGGAACCTCGGCTCCTCGGCCCGCGTCACCATCCGGGGCCTGCGTTCCATCAGCGGCAACAACCAACCCCTGTTCGTGGTGGACGGCGTGCCGATGGACAATTCCAATTTTACCAACTTTGTTCAAACCCTCGGCGCTTACGGCGCTTTGGAAGACAGCCAGTTCGATTACGGCAACGCTATCCAGGACCTCAACCCCTCGGATATCGAAACCATCAGCGTGCTGAAAGGCCAGGCCGCTGCCGCCCTGTACGGCTCCCGCGGCGCCAACGGCGTCATCATGATCACGACTAAAAAAGGCGGTAAGGCGCGCAAGGGCATCGGCGTTACCGTCAACAGCAGCCTGACCTTCGAACAAATTTCCGTACTGCCCAAGTACCAGTTCAAATACGGCGGCGGGGTCGATTTGCTGCCCTATGGTTATACCGACAACTCGAGTTTTTACAAAGTCCCGTATATCGAGCTGGGCTCGAACGGCGACACGCTGGGCGTTTATACTTCCTTTGACCTGACACCCGTTTACGGCGTCGACGAAAGCAACGGCACCCGTTTTGCCACTTCCACCGACCAGCACTTCGAACACCTGGCCAACAGCGGCTACGCGTTCCCCAACGGCTTCGGCCAGAACCAGCCCAACCTGTTCTACCGCAACTGGAACTCCTGGGATGAATGGGACACCCGAAACTTCGGCCGTTCCATTCTCTGGGAAGCCGGCGACGACCCGCGCAAATTTTTTGAAACCGGCGTCACCAGCAATCACAACGTTTCTTTCGAAGGCGGCGGCGAACATTCGACCTTCCGGCTTTCCTACAACCGCTACGACCAAAAGGGCATTTACCCCAACTCCCACCAGGAGCGCAATTCCCTGGGTTTCAACGGCTCGCTCGATATGAGTAAAAAATTCTCGGCCGCGGTGGGCATCAACTACGTGAACACCCGCACCCTCGGCCGCAGCGCTACCGGCTACGACGCCCGGGGCGGCCTCAACCCGGCGCAGAACTTCAGCCAGTGGTGGCACATGCACCTGCGTTTCGAGTTTCGACGACCTGAAACAATACGAAAACCCCGATGGCACCATGCGCACGTGGAACCGCCGCGGCCCCAACGACCCCAAACCGCAATATTGGGACAACCCCTACTGGACGCGTTTCAAAAACTACCAGCAAGACGGGCGCGACCGCGTGTTCGGCAACGTGGGGCTGAACTGGAAAATCAACAACTGGCTCACCCTGAGCGGGCGCGTACTGCAGGATTATTACAACGAATTCCGCGACGAGCGAATCGTTGTCGGTAGTGTCAGCCCGTCCAAATACAGTCTTGACCAGTACACCGTCGGCGAAACCAACACCGACCTCATCCTGCGCGCCGACCGGAACCTCGGCGAACATCTGAGCCTGAGCGCCTTCGTGGGCGGCAACAAATTGTGGCGCAAAGTGAACCGGCACGTTGGCGTTACCCGCGGCGGCCTGAGCGTGCCCGGAATTTATACCCTGCAAAACTCCGTGGAGCGGCCTTTCGTGCAAACGACCGTCACGGAAAAACAGATCGAAAGCCTGTTCGGCGGGGCCAGTTTTGGGTGGAACAGCACCATTTTCCTCGACTTGACGGGACGCCAGGACTGGTCGAGTACCCTGCCCGAAGCCGGCAACGGCTTTTTTTATCCCTCCGCCTCGCTGAGTTACGTGTTTTCGGAAACGTTCAATATCCCGGCCCTTTCCTTCGGAAAATTGCGCCTCGGCTGGGCCCAGGTGGGCCGAAGCCGAAAAAACACTCCGGGAAGCCCTCCGCGTGGACCCCACGGATAATTACTCCTGGCGTCTGTCCTGGGCATTGCTCGGCGAAATCCACGCCCGCCGGGGCGAGTTCCGGACAGCCGATTCGCTTTTCCACAAAGTCGTTTCCTTCGGAGACGGCCTTTTCAAAGGTTTTTTTCGCGACGAATCCTTTTTCCGCTACGGTAAATACCTCCTCGCCCAAAAACGGTACGCTGAAGCGGAAGCGCAGTTCCGGGAGATCGGGCGCATCCTGCCTAAAAGTTATTTTTACGGCTACGGCATGGCACTGCTGGCCGCCCGCCGCGACCAACCAGCCGAGGCGCTCGACTGGCTGGAGCGCGCGCTCGATAACTTCTGGCCGGATGCGGAAGCCGTCCGGACAGAACCGCTTTTTAAGAAGATCAGGAAAACCAAACGGTTCAAGGCCATGATGGCGAAGCATTTTCCGGCGGAATAAAATAACGGCGCTGATAACCTATTCCCTGTGCCGGGATAAATAGCGCATTGGAACCGCGTCAAAAACCTGTCCTGTTCACACCAAAATCAGCAACCATGAAGATCCGCCGTTTTTGCCTGTCCGCCGCCCTGTTCCTGTTTGCGTTCGCCGCCTGTTTACAGGCCGCCCGCCTGCCGGAAAACGACCTGCCTTTCCAGGCCGCCTTTACGGCGCCCGACGCCGGCCAACTGCCGCTTTGGGGCACGGCCGCCTGGCTGGGCATCGGTGCAGCGCTGGGTTGGCTGATGCTGTCGGCCTGCGTAACTCTGATGGTTCGGGGAGAAGGCAGCCGGGTGCAACATTTTAAAAAAATGCGCTAAAATCCGGTCAATCGGGAGTATATTTGAGGGCGACATCCTTCAGATTTCTTTACCAAACGCCCGGCTGAATGAAAAACAAAGTTTTTACTATAGCCGTATTGCTGCTGACCTGTCTGGCTATCACCCGGGCACAGCATCCCGCCTCCAACGCCGCCCCGGCGCAAACGGAAAAAGGCGCCACGCCCCTCGCTCCCCCTTCAGGGGGCGGGGGGGAAGTACGCGCCGTTATCATCGGCATTTCCGATTACCAAGACCCCGCCATTCCCGACCTGCAATATGCTCACAGGGATGCAGAAGCATTTGCTGCCTGGCTCTCATCCGGCCTGCCAGGGTTGCCCTGTGCCGCTGTGACAATCCTGCTGAACGATCAGGCCACCAACGGTAAAATTGTCGCCGCCCTGAGCGAGCTCATCAGCGCCAGCAAAGCCGGCGATCTCGCCCTGATCTACTTCAGCGGCCATGGCGACGTGGAGCAGGTCACCAAATTTCAACGGGGATACTGGCTCACTTACGATTCGCCGCCCGCCGTATACGCCGCCGGGGCATTTTCATTGATTTATTTACAGGATATTATCACTACACTCGCCGAGGCCGACGTACAGGTCGTGGTGGTGAGCGATGCCTGCCGGGCAGGCAAACTGGCAGGCAGTGAAATCGGCGGCGCGCAGGCGACGGCGGCGGCTTTGTCCAAACAGTTCGCCAATGAGGTCAAAATATTATCCTGCCAGCCCAACGAATTCAGTCTGGAAGGCGAGCAATGGGGAGGAGGGCGCGGCGTTTTCAGTTTCCATCTGCTGGATGCCTTGTACGGCCTGGCCGATCAGGATGAAGACGACCGGATTACGGTTAAGGAACTGGGCCGTTACCTGGAAGATCATGTTTCCACAGAAACGGCGCCACACCGGCAAAACCCGCTGGTTCTGGGCGACCGGGAAATACGGCTGGCAAGGGTTGATCCTGAAGTGCTGGCCCAATGGCGGCTACAGAAATCCGGCGATGCAGTGACGCTCACAAGGATCGACTCCCGGGGCCTCGAAGACCTGGCGCTGGCCAAAGCCGATTCAGGTATCCGGATTTTGTACGAGGCGTTCGCCGCCGCACTGGAACGGGGAGACCTGATGCCGGCCGATTCCACGGCAGGGGCATCCGCCAACGACTATTACGAGCGCCTGATCAAAGAACCCGCACTGGCCGGATTGCATGGATTGATGACGCGAAATTTTGCCGCGGCGCTCATGGATGAAGGGCAGCAATTCATCAATAAACTGCTGAAGACCGATCAATTTTTTATCCAGCAAGTGCTCGGACAAGAAATCGACTACGCAGATATCGTCGCAAAAACGGCAAAAGCAGCGGAACTACTGGGCGAAAAACATTTTGCCTACCGGGCGCTCAAGACGAAAGAAAACTTTTTCAGAGGGTCCCTTGCCAGTCGACAGAAAGATATAGCCCGTGCAAAACACTTTGGACTGGAAGCGCTTCACTACGACCCGGAAGCGGCCTATGTTTATTTTTTTCTGACACACTTTTACAAAGGCGACAGCCTGAAACTGATGGTAAACAGGATGGATGAACTGCTCCCAAACTGGGTATTCGGGCAAGCAGGCGTCGCCATGAGCCTTTTTGCCAATAACGAATACCGGCTGAGCCTGAAGCACTCCCTGAAAGCGATCAGCCTGGATCCTGAATTCCTGATCCCGTACGGGAGAACAATGGCAAATTATTATGCCCTCCACCTACCGGACAGCGCCCGGATTTGGGAAGCCGCTTTGGGCGAAAAGGTTTTTAACAAAGTAAAGAACAAGGAGGAAAAGTTATACCCTATCGAGTGCCTCTTTGGAGCCTCCTGCCTTTCTATGATGAACCGGTTCAGGGACGCCAATTTTGTTTTTACAAGAGGCCTGGAACTT
>JAKLJF010000361.1:0-5223 GCA_023151335.1 Thermoanaerobaculia bacterium
ATAAATTTGAAACCGCGGGTTTCGTCGAAGCGCTGCGCGGCCTTGATGAGGCCGAGGTTGCCTTCGTTGATCAGGTCGGACAAGCTAAGGCCCTGATTCTGATACTGTTTGGCGACGGAAACGACGAAACGCAGGTTGGCTTTGGTCAGTTTTTCCAGGGCTACCTGGTCGCCCTGTTTGATTCGTTTGGCGAGATCGACTTCTTCTTCCGGGGTCAGGAGGTCCACTTTACCAATTTCCTGTAAATACTTTTCCAGCGACTGGCTTTCGCGGTTGGTAATGGACTTCGTTATTTTTAATTGCCTCATGTAAGAACTATCTGTTAAAAATTCGGGCGCAAAGGTACAACTTCCCGCATGCCGATGTCAAGAAAATTAACGGGAATGATTGGCCGGGCCCGATATTTTTTAAAAATTATTGTAAAAAGGTAGTTTAAACGTCTGGAATTTAATTTTGTTTAGGGGGGCAAAATTTTCTGAAAACTAAAATTTTATTTTTCCTCCTTTTAAACGTCCGGTATAATACGTTTGTTGGCGAGGAAAGTCACCTGGATTCAGCGATTTTCTGCTTAACGCACCAGAACCCGCTGCGTTGAAACAAAGCCGTTTGCGCGCAACTCTGCGAAATACGCCCCGGCCTGAAATTTGCCCGCATCGAAATAATACCGCGATGCGCCGGACGGGATTCTGCCTTCGTGTATCCGGTGTACCGCCTGCCCCAGGGAATTGTACAGAGTGATGGTTCCGGTAGTGCCAGCCGTGCACTGTACTGGCACACAGGTGAGGCCCCTGGCAGGATTGGGAAATACCGGGTTCAAGGCTGCATTGGCAGGATCGTTAGTGGCGATCGTTTCGCCTTCCACGCGGAATTTCCACCAGCCTTTGGGGGCAGGCATGGGCCGCACGCGGGTGCGCTGCCCGCCGTCGGCTTTGGCTTCGATGTAGTAGTAAACCGTTGAGCCGACGTTCTGGCGCGGGATGTAGCCCACCCAGATATTGGCCGTATCGTTGGGCTGGTAAGGCGTCATATCCACGAATTGCCAGGCGGCGGCGGTGTCGGTAGTGTACCATACCCGTCCGCCGTCGATGCCGTCGCGATATTGGAGCAGTGCATAAACCGGGTAGTTTTGTGGGGCATCCGGCGTCTGGATCACTTCCTTCAAGGGTTGGTGCACGATGCGCAGCGGATCGGCCACGCCGATCTCTTTCGTAATGCAGTGCAGGGCGCCGCCAAGCGGGATGATGTCATTACAGTTGATGCCCACTATTTTATAACCGGGCAGGGCTTCCCGCCAAACGCGGAGGGCCGTACTGTCGTATTTTTCCTCGTATGCCGGCAGCAGCACGGTTTTATTGACAAAAACGGAATTGACATACGTCCGGTAGTCGCCTCCATCATCCGGGTATGTGCCGTCGAAATCGGGCGGCATGTCGATCCGGATCACTTTATAGGGGGTGCCGAAGGCCGAGCGATGGTTGTCGAGCAGGTAAGCGAGGTTGGCTTCGATCTGCGGGCCATCGGCGATGCCTTCCGGGTATTTCCCCAGCAGAATAGTTTCCATACCGTTCTATACCCATGAACTGCCGCATATTCTCGTTGATTGTCGTTTCATTGTGGTTGGTGGCGCCGAAAATATCATTGATGTTGTTGCATTCTCCGTTATTGATCTGGTCGTTATTGCGGAAAACCAGTTTCGACGAAAATCCGGTGCTCAGGCCGTCTGACATAAAATTCCCGCCGGTATTGACCAGGTCGAAAGGCGCCGCGGTGGTGGAATAAACCGGCACATTCAGATAATTGCCGATTTCCTGGGGAATGAGATCGTCCAATGGGCGGGTCTTCCGGTTGTAAATCCAGTCTACGAGGTAAAGGGAGTCTACATCATTGGCATAGATGGCGTTGGGGCCGTAGTCCCTGATCCAGATCGAATTGTTCGGAGCGACGAGGAATTCGACATTGGAGCTGATGTCCACTGCCTTGCTCGTCAGATAACTCATTGCTCCATTGGCAATGACAGCCGTACTGCAGCAAACAATTACCCGGCATTCCTCGCGCGCCGCCCGCACGATTTCGGTCAGTATATTCCGGCGGGCATTGGTGCTGGCATTCCAGCTGATGGCAAGGGCTTCCAGTTCTTCCCATTCGGCCATGGCCCGCACGGGTACGGAAGGCGGAGCCGTAATGCCAGAGGGTGGGGTGGGAGCAGGCGGCAATCCGCCCTGCAGTTGAACCTCTTCCGCGGTGGGATATTTGGGTAATTGCGGGTCCTGTTGGGCGGACATCACGCCCGACAACAAAAGTGCAGGAAGCAAAAAACGGAGGCACATAATTCGCGTGTGTTATATTTGTTGCGCCCAAAATTCCGGTATTTTTTCCGTATTTGACGGAATAATTTGGCTGAAATCAGGCGTTGCGGGCTATTTGCCGGCAAAAAACAAGGCGGCGTGCCATTGCACGCCGCCCGAACAAAACCCATTCTATCGTATGAAGCAAAACTGTTAACCTTTTTTGGTTCAACCGGCCATCGGCAAAGCGTTCAAATCCCGGAAAAGGATTTTTTTGCGGTTGAAATACAGTACATTGGAGCGTTTGAGTTGGTTGAGCACCGCTGTCACCATTTGCCGGCTGGTGCCGGTGAGGTCGGCGATGTCCTGGTGCGTCATATTGTGTTTGACCAATGTTTCGAACCCGATCCGTTTTCCCTGTTCGATGCCCATCTGGTGCAGAAACTCGAGAATCCGGCTTTTGGAATCTTTCAAGACTACTTTTTCCAGTTGGTTTTCGGTGTAGCGCAGGCGTTCGCCCAGAAAATGCAGCAGTGATTGGGCGAAGGCGAAGTTGCGTTTCATCACGCTCAGCAGGGTTTGGGCTTCTATTTCGATCACTTCGGCCACTTCTTCCATAGCATAAGCGAAATCGCGCCGCTGGGCTTCGCCGGTCAGACAAGATTCTCCAAATAAATTGCCCGGCCGCACTACGTATTTTATGATGTCTTTCTTTTCGGCATGAACAGTTACTTTCACGGTTCCTTTCAGCAGGAAAAACACCTTATTGGCCGGTTGACCTGGTTTGTACAACACCTGGTGTTTTGAAAAGGTCTGAACGGAAGCGGTTTGTTGCAACAGAACGCGTTCTTCCGGCGTCAGTACCGCAAAGAGCGGATTATTGTCGAAAACAGGCATAGTAATTTTTGTGTTCATGTGTTGCACGGGAGCAGGTTAGGGATACGATTTATGATTGTAATTTGCAGGAAAGACAGCAGGGGTATTGAAATCCCCTATCCCCTGGCGGAATTTTTTTCCGCGGCCGGATTCCGGAATGCCGGGAATGCCGATGAAAACATCAGGTTTTTAATTTTTAATTTTTTATTTTCCGCATTTTGTTTTTTATATTTTGTTGAATCGAGTATTTTATCGGATAAACAAAATAATAATTTTTCGTAATTTTTTAGAGAAATTTGCGCGAGTTATAAAACAAGCCCAGCTCACACGCAGGAATGGAATCCAAACCCGATATACCGGAACAACAATGGCTGGCAGCGCTGCGAAGGGGCGACGAAAGGGCGCTCCGGGTCATTTTCGACCGGCATTATCCGTTGTTGCTGAATGATATTTACCGCCTGATCCCCGACGAGGATACCTGTAAGGACCTGGCTCAGGAAGTGCTGGTGGAACTTTGGCGCAAACGCGCCGAGCTGGATATCCATACTTCTTTGCGGGCTTACCTGCGCCGGGCCGCGGTGAACCGCGCGCTGAATTACATCAAAACCAGTAAAAAGATTGTTCTGGAAGAACCGGAAGAGCGGTACTTCGAAGCCGACGATACCGCGCGCCAGGTGCAGCTGAAAGACCGGCAGGAAAACCTGGAGGAAGCCCGTGCCGAAGCGATCGCCCGCCTGCCGGAAAAATGCCGCCTGGTATTCACCCTAAGCCGTTTTGAAAATTTGTCGCACCGCGAAATTGCTGAACAACTCGGCATTTCAGTCAAAACTATTGAAAATCAGATCACTAAAGCTATGCGCCTGCTTCGGGAGGCGTTGCTGAAATACAGCGATTTGTCGCCGGTTATCATTTTGGCGCTAATTGGGCAATATTCGGGATAGGGGGATTGAGCTGTGCGGTTGTCTTTACAGAAACAAATCACCGGTTTGTTGCAGGAACTGATTCTGAGCCGGAAAAAGCAATATTATGCAAGAAAACGACTACCTCTTACTGCTTAATAAAAAGTTTACCGGGGAAATAAATGCCCGGGAGTTACAGATATTGGAGGCGTGGATAGAGGAGTCGCCCCGGCATGCAGAACTTGCAAGCCAGTATGCGCAAATCTGGAACCAGGCGCCTGCGCGGGACAGGCAGTTTTCCCTCGATATGGAGGCCGAATTCCGCGAACTGAAGCGCCGTATTGCCCGCCGGGAAGAAATGCCAGCCAAAACAGCGTCTATTGGTCAACGTTGGATACGGGTTGCCGCCTCCGTGGTATTTTTACTTGCCGCCGTGTTAGTGTATCGTGAATTTAAGCCCGCGACGGCTAATATGATCGTGGTGGAAGCCGGCCATCTGGATAAACGAAAGATAGACTTGCCGGACGGCAGCCGCGTTTGGCTGCGCGGGGGCGGCGCCCTGAAATACCCAAAGGTTTTCACTGGCGAACTCCGGGAAGTAGAATTAGATGGAGAGGCTTATTTTGAAGTGGCGCATCGCCCCGACCAGCCATTCCGGGTTGAATTGCCCGACAATGGTTCGGTGGAGGTGCTGGGTACCGAATTTAATGTAAAATATCGCGCCGGCGAACCCGAACCCGCGGTGCTGGTGCGCAGCGGAGCGGTGCGCTTTTCACCGCAAGGCATGAAAAATGGCCCGGTATTGAAGGGTGGAGAAAAGGCTGTGTTTAAACCTGGATCAGCCCAGCTTATCCGTTCCAACGTGCATTCCTTCAACGAACTGGCCTGGCAATCCGGCAGGCTGGAGTTTGTACGCGCGCCCATGCGGGAGGTAGTCGCCGACCTGGAGCAATATTACGGGGTGAAAATCACGGTGCGCAATACGGCCCTGCTCGATTGCCTGCACACCTCGCCGCTGATGGCCGACCAGCCGGTTGAAAAAGCCCTGGAAACCCTGTCCACTATCTACCAATTGAAGGTTTCCAACCCCGCGCCCGGCCAATATATGCTGGAAGGCGGTATCGCCTGCCGGTAAAAGTATTGTTAAGGCCTTTTCAATGGTA
>JAKLJF010000361.1:5233-5562 GCA_023151335.1 Thermoanaerobaculia bacterium
TTTTCGCGCCGCTCGCTTTAACTTGCGGCCATTCACGAAAATATTCATGGCGATCCGCGTTCTGGCAATCTGTTGGTTTGGGCTGGTTTGTTTGGGCTACCCCCTGGCAGCGCAAAACCCGCTTTCCCAAGTTGTTGATTTCACTTGTTCTTATTGCCTGCCTGCCGATGCCCTGGTTCAATTGAGCCGGCAAACGCGGGTCAATATCGTTTTCAACGATCAATTTTTTCAACATTGCCCGCCGGTCAGTATTTCTGCCCGACGGAGGTCGCTGGCCTCCGTACTCGACGAAATCAGCGCTTGTGCCCCGGTGTCGTACAGGCTTCAGG
>JAKLJF010000362.1 GCA_023151335.1 Thermoanaerobaculia bacterium
CGGAGAAAATAAAACCGTCTTGCATGACCACCCCGCAGTGGCTGCGCCAGAGTTTATGATCGATGTTGGCCAGGTTAATATCGCCGAGGCGTACACTGCCTTCTGTGGGCGGGTAAAAATTCAGGAGTAATTTCACCAGGGTCGTTTTGCCGCTGCCGCTGCTGCCGACGATGGCGGTCACTTTCCCTTCCGGAAAGGTCAAACGCACATTGTTCAGCACCCAGGGATCGTGCGGGCCGCCATAGCGGAACGACATGTTTTCCACCACAAGGTCGCCATTGGCAGGTAAAACGGTCACTTTGGCGTGGTCTACCGGTTCTTCATCGGGTTTCAGGTGGATTTCGTTCATGCGTTCCAGGCTGATCTTGGCTTCCTGCGCGGCCAGGATAAATTGGACCAGCGATTCCAGCGGAGCGTTCATATGGCCAATGATATATTGAACAGCCAGCATCATGCCCAGCGACATATCGCCGTGAATAACGGCCGTGGCAGCGGTTACGGAGATCAGGATGTTTTTGCCTTCGTTGATAAAGGCAGCGCCGGCGCGTTGCATTTGGTCGGTGGCCAGGTATTCGACATTGATGCGGAACAATTTGGCTTGTATGCGCTCCCACGACCAGCGTTTCTGGCGTTCGGCGTTGTGCAGTTTAATTTCCTGCATGCCGTTGACCAACTGGATCAGGGCATTTTGGTTGTCGGCCATTTGTTCGAACCGCCGGTAATCGAGCGCCCGGCGGCGGTGCATAAAAATGGCTACCCAACCAAAATAGAGTATTGCCGCGATAAAGAAGATCGCAAAAATCCAGGCATTATAAAACAGGAGTACCAGTCCGAATACTAAAAGGTTGACTACGGAGAACAGCGTAACCAGCGAGGAAGAGGTCAGGAAGCGTTCCACCCGCTCGTTGTCGTAGATGCGCTGCAGCAAATCGCCGGTCATCTTGGAGTCGAAAAACGCCATGGGCAGGCGCATCAGTTTGATCAGGAAATCCGAAACCAGGTTGATGTTCACCCTCGTACCTATGTGCAGCAGAATCCAGCCCCGGATAAACTCCACGGCTACCTGGCTGAGAAACAACATGCCCTGGGCCGCCAGGATCAGGTACACAAAATTGAGATCATTCAGTTGAACGCCCTTATCCACCAGGGCCTGCATCAGAAATGGAAATACCAGCATGACGGCGCTGCCCAGGATCAAGCCCAGCAACAGTTGCCAGATCAGGCGTTTATGCGGTACGAGGTATTGTTTTAATATCCCCAGACCGGCACGGTTGACCGTTTCGCCTTCCTGTTGAAAAAACTCGGGGCTGGTTTCGAGCAGGAGCAGAATACCCTGCGGTTCAGTGTTATACACATCGCTGATCCAGCCATCGAGGAATTCCTGTTCGGTGAGTTGTTCTTTTCCCACTGCCGGGTCGGCCACGTATACTTTGCCGTGCGCAATACGGTAGACAACCAGGAAGTGATTCTGTTTCCAGTGGGCAATGCAGGGTAAGGGCAATTCCGTTTGCAGGCGGCTAAACCCAGCCTTTACTCCAATCGTACGAAAACCGATCTTTTCGGCGGCATCGGCTATGCCCATCAGCGAAACGCCTTCGCGATCCAGGTAGGAAATTTCCCGCAGATAGTCGAGCGAATAATGGCGCCCGTGGTAACGGGCAATCATACGAAGACAGGTGGCGCCGCAGTCCGAGGCGTCGAGCTGTTTATAAAAAGGAAAACTGTCGGCCAGCATATCGTGTGGTCATTGGGATACTGAATTGCTTATTAAACGCAAAACTACTTGTTTCAGATTTTTTTTGCCGAAAAAAATCTGAAAATCAGGGAATTGGCAGCGCAGACTTTCCCGGTTTTCAAAATCTGGAAAGGCTACTATTCCGAATACTGCTGCACATAATCATTGTACGCGCGGATCAATGACTGGTAAAACAGCCTGCCCTGTACGCTGTACCCAACCTTGGAATAATGTACCGAATCGGACGACATCAGCCCGGAAGATTTCCAGTTTTGGGCCGATTTTTCACCGCCGGAGCATCGGAACAAATCCCACAACGCATAATTTTTCTCCCGGGCGAATTGCCGGATTACCTCGCTGATCTGGTTCATATAGGGATTAAATCCGCGCCCTTTCAGGTATGAATCGGCGGGAGTAGTCAGCAAAAAATAGGCGTTCGGGGCGTATTGTTTGATCTGCTCGACCAGTATTTCCATTTGTTGGTACAAGTAATGGGGGTTCGTTTTGCCCTGGGCTTCATTGGTGCCGAAGGACAAAACGATGAGGTCGGGATTCAGGTCGGCCAGTTCCCGGGCGAAAAAGCGGGCGCGGGCAAAATCAGAAAATTTGCCGCCATTTACGCCGATAGAATGATAAACCACACCGGAAAGTTCATTTTCCAGCATGACGCCGTCGAGCATCAGGCTGCCTTTGGAAGCGCTGTGCAGGCGCTTAAAGGAAAGCGTGGCCTGCGCTACCGGCCGGTCGAAATAATAAGCTTTGAAAAACTCGTCCTGCATAAAAAGCACGGCTTCCTGTTTGGTCACTTCATCGCGCACGCTCAGATCGAAGGCGTCGTCGTCGCGCCGGTGAAAAACGGTCATTTTGGTGAAAAGCCGCGTTTCGGCAGTGGAGGTATCCCGCAAACGGAAGGTAAGCTGTCCTTCCGGATTGAAGGTTTCCAATAAAAACCCGGAAATGCCATAAGGAGTGGCCTCATCCAGGTCGCGCTGGCAATTGGTTCCGTACCAACGGACATTCGACTCCACGATATAATCTTTGGGTCCGTTGGTGCCTGCAAGTTTGTAGGGAAAGATCAATCCGCGTCCGGCATCGCCGAAGGCATTTTGCAGCCGGGTGCGCACTTCATGGGTGAGCATGTTGCCCAAAATGTGTGAATCGCCCACGTGAATAATACTGATTCGCTGGCCGCCTTCCGTTCGTTGGCGGTATAATTTTTTAAAGAGGGGCTCCAGGTAATTCCTGTTTTCAATTTCGTTTTCCTCCTGCCGTAAAAATGTATACCCCGTGGTATCCTGTTCAGTGATGTCGACCTGAGGCGGACGAAACTGTGACTGGCATTGACTGACAAGCAGAATAGCGCTGACAAGCGCCACGGCGCGTAATCGGATTATTCTTGCGGATAAGGAGAAAGCCGGGAGGCCGCATCTGTGCATGAAGTTGTATTGCTTTGTTTTTCAGTAAAACATATGCCGCGGTAAAACGGGCGTGCAGCGAAATTATTCAATTCTGCCCGCCTGCCAAAGCCGGGGCATAAAAATTCACTTTGATGAAGGCGTATTGGCCGTTTGGCGGTACCGGCTTTGGGCATCGAGAAAGAGCCTGGCAAATAATTGTCCGATTACTTTTCCGCCTTCATGGGTGAGGTGGGTGTAGTCCTTGTTAGCCAGGGCGGGGCGCTGGTTGGCAAAATGCACCATAGTGCCGGCGCCCCCCATACCCCTGAACAGATCATAGAACAAAAAGCCGTGTTGCCGGGCCAGTTCGCGCTGCATCGATGTGATGGCGATTACGCTTGGCAGGGTGGTCAATTCACCGTCCACTTTGCCTCCGCGGTCAGCCACACTGATAATCAGGATGGGTTTGGCCGGGAAACAACGGCGAATATGAGCAAACGTTTGGTCCAGTTCGGCCTGGTACCAGCGAATGTTGTTCAGGCTGGGCGTCACGGCGTTAAGTCCCAATTGAACCACGATCAGTTCGTATTGTTGGAAAGCGTCGAATTGCCGGGCGAGGTCCGGTGCGATCAGTTTCAATCGTCCTCCGGTGTTTCCCCGTACCGAGAAGTTGTCGAGATAAAAGCCGGGGCCATTTTCCAATGAAGCGCCGTACATCACCAAAGTGCTGTCCGGATTGTCGATCCGGAAAGCGACGGCGCGCATAGGATTTTGCGGCTGATACTTGCGCCACATCTGAAGCTGCCCCGAACCGGCCTGGAGGGTATCTGTTTGTGGATTGGGGCTGTCAGATTGCCAAACGAACGGCACATTGCGTTCGGAGCGGTAAAAAAGTCTGATTTCTCCCCATCGGCCGGTATGGCGAAAATAATCGGCGCCTTCGTAATGCACGAACGCGGCCGGGGCTGGCCGGTAAACAAATCCGTTTATGCCGAACGGCTGATGGCTGTCATGGTTTTTGACGATGGAATAAGTGTTCCATTTTTCATACCGGTGTACCAGGGTTCGTTTGAAACGGGCCACTTCGGAAGTAATGGGTACATAACCGACGCCATCGCCCCCCCAAACAGTTTGCAGCGTGTCGCGAAGGTCGCCCAGCAGGATGTCGCCCTCCACAAAGGAGTCTCCAAAAAAAGCGACCCGGACTGTACGGCGCCGGCTTCGAATACCCTCTACGGCTTCGAAAAAGGATTTAAGCCCTTGTTGACCCGGCGTATAATCCTCTATGACCCGGCCAAACAGAGCGGAATCTACTTTGGGGATGAGCCCCAGACTATCCAGTCCGCTGCTATCGGAAATCTCAGACAACGCGCTGCTGTCTGCAAAAAAAGCAAGGGAGTCAGTCGCCTGCATGTCGGCTTTGGTTGGCATATCCGGGCGTATATCGGCGAAAATATCCATTTTCCGGAGCGAAAAGCCGGCAAAGGGGATACCCTCCGGTATGAGCGACAATCCCGTCAGGAATACCAGTATAAGCGCTGCGAGACTGAAAGTTTGACCGATATAGTTTTTCATGCGGGCGCAAAGGTAATCAGCCCGCATGGATTCTACCTTCCCGTGCAAGGCCCTATATTTGCTCCCAAACATCAGATATCGTTATGACAGCACAAATTACTTCTTTTGAGCAATATCATTCCGTTTATGCCTGGAGTGTGGCCGATCCGGAAGGATTTTGGGCGGAACAAGCCAATACCTTCCAATGGCGGAAACCCTGGAAGCGGGTTTTAAAATGGAATTTTCGTGAACCGAACGTAAAATGGTTTGTCGGAGGCCGGCTGAACATCACCGAAAATTGTCTGGACCGCCACCTGGCCAAGAGGGGAAACCAGGTTGCCATGATCTGGGAAGCGAACGACCCCAAACGCAAGCCGCGCAAGATCACTTACAAACAATTATACGGGTTGGTTTGCCAGTTTGCCAACGCGTTGAAAGCGCAGGGAGTAAAAAAAGGCGACCGGGTTTGTATTTACATGCCGATGACCCCCGAACTGGCCGTTGCCCTGCTGGCCTGTGCCCGTGTTGGCGCTGTACACTCGGTGGTGTTTGCCGGCTTCAGCGCCGTTTCCCTGGCCGACCGGATCAAAGACGCGCAGGCTTCCGTGGTGCTGACGTCGGATTATAACTCGCGCGGCCCTAAGAATATTCCCGTGAAACAGGTCGTCGACGAAGCCCTGGCCCTTGGATGCGATTCCGTTCGAAAAGTGATCGTACATCAAAACACGGGTGATCCGGTTGCCATGCACGAAGGCCGGGATGTCTGGTGGCATGAAGCGGTCAGGGGCAAACGCAAAAGTTGCAAGGCAGCAATTATGGACAGCGAAGACCTGCTGTTTATCCTCTATACATCGGGCTCTAC
>JAKLJF010000363.1 GCA_023151335.1 Thermoanaerobaculia bacterium
AGAAAGGCAGTCCAAAACATGGTGATTGCGGATTGCGGATTACGGATTACGGATTGCGGATTACGGATTGCGGATTAACCCAGCTCAAAGCATGGTATGTCACTTGGGGAAAGGCTGCGTTACCACGAGAAAGAATTTTTCTATTCTTTCATTTACAGATAATACCAAGGGTTGGGTTAATCCGCAATCCGTAATCCGCAATTTATGCGTTTATGACTGTTATTTTCGATTCGTTAAAATACTTGACGCCGTTGGCCTGCCAGTCCACTTCGATATGCCACAGGCCGTTGGTTAGTTTGTCGGCCGGTATTTCCATGAGGCCGTCCGGGCCTGTTTTGACATCCAGACTGAAGTCGTCGAGGGTACTGGCCGGGCGGGAACACTTGACGGAGCCTGCCGGCGTTCCGATCTCAGCCGGAAATTGCAGGCGGATGACCTTGCGTTTGGCATCAAAATGAACCTGCAAGGCGTTGGTCAGATTTACGGCGTTTTGTTTTTTATCCATTCTTTCCTGGTAATTCAGGTCGAGGGTATAATAGTCTTTACTGACCAAACCCGGATCGTGTTGCTTTGAAACGATCACGACCGTTACCATGATCACTGCGAACGCGCCATACACCAGCGCAATTCCCGTTCCCCAATTAAATTTCATAGCGTGCATTTTTTTTGTTAACGTTTTTATTTGAAACATTCAGGATTCTTTTCTGCCTACTGCCTGCTGCCCCCCGGTCCCATAAAATTGGTTTTTGCGCTGTCAATTTTTTTTCCTTCGGACAGCACGTCGATAATAAGCGGCGTTTTCCGGCCTTCAAGATCTGCGGTCGCCAGTTCCACAAAAAATGCGCCTTGCGCTTTGGCGCCTTTCGGGATCACGCCGATCTCTTTGCCGACCAACTGGATTTTCCCCCGCGGAGAAACCAGGCGCAACTGAACCGGAAGGTCGGCGGTTGATTTGTTGACAATGGTGTAGGTATACAGGTTGGTGAGGTGCGTTTCGTCTTTTTCCTGGTAAAGTTGTCCGGGGGATCGCAGGATGATGGTTTCGACGATGCCCCGGTTGGCAATGAGCGCAATGTCGAGTGCAAGCAAAGCGATCAGCACGCCGGTATAGCCCCATACACGGGGGGTGAAGATTTTCCGGCGCCCGGTTTCGATGCCGGTCATCGAGTCGTAGCGGATCAGTTCGCGGGGACGTCCGACTTTATCCATGATGGCGTCGCAGGCATCCATGCAAGCGGTGCAGTTGACACATTCGAGTTGGGTGCCATTGCGGATATCGATGCCGGTCGGGCACACGGCGATGCAAAGTTTGCAGTCGATACAGTCGCCGCCGGTCAGGCGTTTTTCACCTTCGGTGCTTGCCATGCTTACCGATGCGCGGATTTGTTCCACGGGGTTTCCGGCGGGGCCAGAGGCGACGGGGGGAGCCGCGCTGTCTTCAGCCGGCTTTTGTTTTTTCAGTTTGCCCCGCGGCTCGCCGCGTACATGATCATAGGCGACCACGATAGAATCCTTGACCAACAGCACGCCCTGCAGGCGGCCATAAGGGCAAATGGTGGTGCACACCTGTTCGCGCAGGCGGGCAAACACAAAGTAGAACGCGCCGGAGAAGACCAACATGGCAATAAAGCCACCCACATGCGCCGACAGGGGTTCGCGAATGATTCGCAGCACCTCGTCCATGCCGATAACATAGGCCAGGAAGAAGTTGGAGGCCACTACCGAAATGGCGAAAAAAATGGCGTGTTTCAGGGTTTTTTTCCGGATTTTTTCCGGCGTCCAGGGACCCTTATCGAGCAGGCGCTGTTCGCTGGCGTCGCCTTCTATCCAGTATTCGATTCTTCGGAAAAACATTTCCATAAAAATCGTTTGCGGGCAAACCCAACCGCAGAACAACCGGCCGTAAACAACGGTGAACAGGATGATGAACACCACGAAGGTGAGCGTAGCCAGCCCGAACAAGTGAAAATCCTGCGGGGTAAACAACAGTCCGAACAACACGAATTTCCGTTCCAGTATGTTGAATAACAAAAACGGCTCGCCGTTAATTTTTATAAACGGCATGACGAGGAACACGGCCAGAAAGATAAAACTGACCCAGGCGCGCGCGTTGTAGTAACGCCCCGCAGGCTTTTTCGGATAAATCCAAATCCGTTTGCCCTCCTGATCTACCGTGGCGATATGATCCCGATATTCCTCGGTATCCTCATAAATCTGATCCCTATAGTTATTTTCACTCATCATAGCGTTCGATACTGCGCTGCAAATTGGGTGCAAGTTCCGGGGAGACCGAAACCTTGAATATGACTGCTATCAGAGAGAAATCTGATCTTGGTCAATTTTAAAGAAAGACGGTCGGAAAGCGTCGTTTTTCTTCCCAACCGTCCTGGTTGATCGTATAAATAAGATTATTTGTGCATAGTGTCCTTATAATAAGGAATTGGTACATGGGGAAGTACGTTTACGAAACTTTTAAAAGTTTTGTAAACGTTGAGAAGGTATTATTTTGTGGCAGTTGTATCGGCCGGCGCCGCTGCCGCTTCTTTCCAAATCTCCCCTTGCGGCGCCTTGGGATTGGGCGGATTGGTACCCTGCAAAGTGAGGATGTAGGAAGAAACCTTTTGAATATCGGATGGCGTCAGCTGGCTTTGCCACGAAATCATACCTTTATCGGGCACGCCGTACTTAATGGTTTTAAAGATGTTTTTTATACCGCCGCCGTGAATCCAGTATTCGTCGGTCATGTTGGGGCCCACGGTGCCTTCGCCTTTGGCGCCGTGGCAGGCGACGCAGACGTTTTTGAAAATAAGCTCGCCTTCGCCCAGGGCCGCGGCGTCGGTGAGGGCCGTTACGTTGGATTCATCGATGGCGCTGGCCTGACCTGCCAGTGCAATAGCCTGTTGTTTTTTAGCCTGCTCCATCTCCATCTCGTATTCTTCCTTCGACGAAGGGCCGTTGCCACCCCAGTGGTAGTAATACATGTAAATGCCGGCCCAGATGACGGTCAGAATAAACAGATTGACCCACCAGGGGGGTAACTGGTTGTCCAGTTCGCGGATGCCGTCGAAGTCGTGATGCGAAAGGATTTCCTCCTCGCGGTCGATGGGCACCGGGTTTTCCCAGTATTTTTTGCGGAGCATGGTCAGGAAGCTTTCGCCTGCCGCGGCTGTTGCCACCGGCTCGGCAGGAAGGGTTACGCCCGATTTGCCCGCTTCCAGATCGAGCACCCGTTTATAAAGAAACTGGTTGACTTTGATCACGTAAAACATGGCAACAATAAACAGTGCCGCGCCGGCAATGGCCAGCACATACGTCATCAGGCGCGGGAACTGATCCGCGGCGGGAGCGGCAGCGCCGGCGGCATCCGCCGTTTGGCCCCACAGGGTTGCGCCCCAACCCAATAAAAGAAAAATGAAGAGATATTTGGCGAATTTCATTGTTCAAAAGTTTTGATAGACGGTAGACGGTAGACGGTAGACGGTGGACGGTGGACGGTGGACGGTGGACGGTAGACGGTGGACGGTGAAATTGCCACCTGCTTACTGCCGGCTGAATCAGTCTTCCAGCGGCAGCCGGGCCATTTCTTCCATCTGGTTGTTTTTACTGAAAATTATACGTGCCAGCGCGAAGCAGAAGGTGCTGAAAAAGATCAGCAGGGCCGTTATGCCGAACCACTGAATGCCATCGACGGATTGAAGCAGGTATTTATACATTTTTTAGTTATGCGTTATGCGTTATGAGTGATATGGTTTGAGTTATAAGTTATGGGCTACCGCGATAACGCATAACTTATAACTCATAACTCATTTTTTCGCTTCCACTATAATATCGGTGCCCAGGCGTTGGAGGTAAGCGATGATGGCCATCATTTCTTTGTCCTCCATACCTTCATCTTTGATGCCCTGTTCTTTCAGGCTGTTGGCAATTCGTTTCGCCTGCGTGAGGGCGTCACCGATCGCTTTTTTCTCAAAGTCTTTCGGATAGGGGGTGCCCAGTTTGCGCAGCGCGGTGATCTTGGCCGGCAGATCGCTCAGGTCGAGTTTATTGTCGGCCAGTTGCGGGTATTGAGGCATGATAGAGCCGGGCGACATGGTGCGCGGATCGATCATGTGGTTGTAGTGCCAGCTGTCGGGTTTGGCGTTTTTGTTGCCGGTACCTTCCCGCATCAGATCGGGGCCAGTGCGTTTGCTGCCCCAGAGGAAAGGCCGGTCGTAGATATATTCACCCGACTTGGAGTATTCGCCGTAGCGTTCTGTTTCGCTGCGGAAGGGCCGGACCATCTGGGAGTGACAACCCACGCAACCTTCGCGGATATAGATGTCGCGTCCGGCCAGTTCCAGCGGGGTGTACGGGGTAACGCTGGAGATTTTCGGCACCTGGCTTTCAATGAACACCATCGGGACGATCTGCACGATACCGCCGATAGAGATCAGCACCGCACTTAATACCAGCATCTGAACGGGCCGTTGTTCGATCCATTTGTGCCAGTACTCGCCGGCCACTTTGGCCAGACGCGGTTCGCGGGCGGGCGCTTCGGCGGCTTCGTTCGCCAGGAAAGAGCCTTGTGCTGCCGTTTTATACAAATTGTATACGCCGAGGATGACACCCACGAAAAAGAGCGTACCGCCAAAGGCGCGCATGGCATACAGCGGAATGATCTGCGTTACTGTGTCGAGGAAGTTGCCCCAGGCGAGCGTGCCTTCCGGCGTAAATTCTTTCCACATCAGGCTCTGTGTCCAGCCGCTCCAGTACATCGGAATGGCGTAGAACAGGATGCCGAGCGTGCCGATCCAGAAGTGCATATTGGCCAGTTTGACGGAGTACAACTGAGTCCGGTACATTCTGGGCCACAGCCAATAGAGGGCGCCGAAGGTCAGGAAGCCGTTCCAGCCCAGGGCGCCGACGTGTACGTGGGCAATGGTCCAGTCGGTAAAGTGACTGATGGCATTCACACTTTTGATCGAAAGCATGGGCCCTTCGAAGGTTGCCATACCGTAGGCGGTGACGGCCACTACCATAAATTTCAGCACGGGATCCTGCCGCACACGGTCCCATGCCCCGCGCAGGGTCAGCAGGCCGTTCAACATACCGCCCCAGGAAGGCGCGATAAGCATGATGGAAAACACGGTGCCGAGCGATTGCACCCAATCAGGCATCGAGGAATACAACAAGTGGTGCGGGCCAGCCCAGATATAGATAAAAATGAGCGCCCAGAAGTGGATAATGGAGAGTTTGTACGAGTATACCGGGCGGTTGGCGGCCTTGGGCAGGAAGTAATACATCATGCCGAGGTAAGGCGTGGTGAGGAAGAACGCCACGGCGTTGTGGCCGTACCACCATTGCACCAGCGCGTCCTGTACGCCGGAAAACAGCGGATAACTGCCAAAAAAGGAATAAGGCAATTCAAAGCTGCGCACAATGTGCAACACCGCTACCGTGATCCAGGTGGCAATGTAAAACCAGATGGCCACGTACAAGTGGTTTTCCCGGCGCTTGATGATGGTACCGAACATGTTGATACCAAAAACGACCCAGACCAGCGTGATC
>JAKLJF010000364.1 GCA_023151335.1 Thermoanaerobaculia bacterium
GAGACGCATTGGACCGGCCGGGCGGAATGAGCGGGTGCGGACGGGGCTCCCGTTACCACTCCTTAACACATGACCCACCCGATTGGCCGGAAATTAACCGCGGCTGCTAATATCGGACAAAGGTATCTTAAATTGCCGTTCGCAAGGAAAAAACAAGAAGCCGCCCGGCGGCGAATCTTTCGGGCAGGGCAATACCGGGGCCTTGCAAACGGCGGGAAGCGCAAAGAAAGACAGCGGGGGCATCGGCAGTTTACCGCCGGATTTATTCGTATCTTGCGGTCAAATTCACCGTCCAACGCACATGAAAACGCCCTGCTTTGCCGCGTTTTTCGCGCTTTTCCCCCTGTTGCTCTCCGCCCAGCCTTCCCTGCGCGCCGACCTGGACTGGTTGCAGTCCCAGCTGCCCGTTTACCAGCGCTGGCTCGACTTCGAGGGCCTCGGCCCGACGCTGCGCGCTCATGCGCTCGAAGCCGACACCATGGTCGTGCTCTACCTCGGATTCGGGTACGCCGACCGCGACTCCGCCGCCGCGGCCTGGGCGCCGCTAAAAACCCGCTACGACAGCCTCGCCGGCATGCCACTGGAAAAACGCCTCCTCGTCCGCGCCGCCGCGGTGTTCGACACCGACCTCGACCACGTGGCCGTCAAATTGTACGACACCTACGACTACGGCGCCGTGGAGTGCTTCTACCGCGGCATTTACGTCGCCGGAGGCGCCCTGCGCGTGGATTCGAACGGCTGCCGCGGCCCCAAAACCGATTACATCACCATCACGCCGCCCGACCTGGGCCGCGCCCGCCCGACCCTGCAAGCCCGCGGCAAGGGCAAGCGCACGGGCCGGCATGCCGTGCTTGGCCAGGCCAAGGCCTTTCTCGAACAGCGATACGGCGCTAAAAACTGCGCCGGGCGCCGGGTACAACTCGCCTTCCTCCAGGACGCCCCCAACCTCGACGCCCTCGAAGCGGAAGTCCTCAACCTCTGCGACGAAGTCATCCGGGAAGGACAGCCCTCGCTATGCGCGGTGTTGCAAACCTTCGGCTACGACTGCAACTGGAAGAAAAACGAAAAACTCCACATCCTGCTCACTTACCATAAACTGGGCGGCGCCGAAGGCTTCACCCTCGACATCAGCCTCGAAGGCCGCTACGGCTCGGGTTTTTTCGAAACGGTGGGCCGCCGCGGATACAAGGACATGGAAGTGGATTTCAACGAGGAACTTACCACGTACCTGCGCCTGTTCAAAAGAGATTTGAACCGCTATCTTTTGGATAAGTTGTGAGGGCGCGTATACGTTTACTAAACTTTGAAAGTTTAGTAAACGTTGCCTCCAATGACGAAACGACGTCCAATGACGAAAAATGCCACTATAACGCACGCCGCTGCCCGGCAACTCATTGCCGCCGACCAGTTGCGCCAAGCGCTCGACCTGCTGCTGGCCGACAGCCGGGCCTCTGCCGGGCTGCTCAATCTTTCGGGCCGGCTGGCCGACCTCGAACGCGACCAACTGCTCGGCCTGGCCCCGCCCGATGCCCTCGACACCCGCCGCAACCAGCTGCGCGCAGCCCTGCTCGCGTGGATTGAGCGGGCAGAACACCCCGCGGCTGCCGGCGCGGCGGATGCGGACGCCCGCCTGAAAAAACGCGCTTTTTACCTCCTGCTGACCCTCAAAATCGGCCTGCTGCTGCTCATCCTGTTCCACCTGGGCACCTCGGGGTACAGCCCCTCGGAGGCGCTGACCCTTATCGGCATCCTCAGCCCGGTGTTCGTGGGCTATGTGGTCACGGCGGCTAAGGGCATGGGGTAGCCCGGCCTGGGCGAAGCCGCCCGCCGCGGCCTGCCGGCGCTGAAAGCGCTGATATGGGGCGTCTTCCCCCTGTATTTCCTTTGCCTGTTCTGGGTCATCAACCGCCACCCCGCCGGCGACTGGACCTTCGAAACCGCCCGCAACTGGCTGGCCGGCATCGAAGCCGCCCTCGGCGGCGTGGTGCTGTACGTGGTGAATACGTTGTTTGAAAATTCGGAAAAGTGATTGCCGTATTATTCTTGTCCACCCGCAAAAGCGATAAATATGAAATTTCTCTTTTGTTTGCTCGCGTTGGTTTTTTGTGTACCGGTTCAGCCCCATTCGCAGGGACGAGGAAGCGACGTCTCGTTTTTCCCCCGGAACTACGAGACGACACCTCCTCGTTTCCCGGAGATGTCGCCTCGGGCGCTTCGCCGCGGCAAAGACTTCGCCCTCTTCTTCGCCATCGACGCCTACGCCGAGTGGGACAAGCTCCGCAACCCCGCGGCAGAGGTTAAGAAACTGGCCGGCGAGCTGGAGGCTAATTACGGCTTCGAGGCGCGGGTGTACGAGAACAAGTCGCGTTCGGAAATCCTCAACATCCTGGGCGAATACCGCCGCCGCGCGTACGACGACGACGCCCAGCTGCTGGTGTTTTTCAGCGGCCACGGCTACTACGACGGCCAGTGCATCGGCTACGTGGTGCCGCGCGAGGGCAAGCGCGACGACGCCGAGGGCGCCAGCTATATCAGTTATCCCGACCTGCAGTCGCGCGTGGCCTCGATCCCCTGCAGGCACATCCTGCTGTGCGTGGACGCCTGCTACGCCGGCACGGCCGACCTGGCGGCCAACTGCCCCGAGCTGTTCAAAGGCCCCGTGGCGCCGGGCCGGCCCAACCCACCGTCGGCAGCCGATGCGTTCATCCGCGAGACGCTGCGCGAGCAGTCGCGCGCGTACTACGCGGCGGCGGGCAACACGCCCACGCGCGACCGCTCGGAGTTTGCCGCGCAATTCCTGGAAGCGCTGCAAAAAGATTACGACCACCTGGGCCTGCTCACGCTGTCCAAGCTGCGCGACCGGCTCAAATACGCGCAGCCGCGGCCCTGGTTCGGCGAGTTCGCGGGCAACCGCGACGCCGACGCCTTCGTGTTCGTGCGCCAGGCGGCGAAAACGCCCACGCCCAGCGCCGACCGCGACGGCGACGGCGTGCCCAACACCGCCGACCGCTGCCCCGACCAGTACGGTCCCGCCGCCAACGGCGGCTGCCCCGACACGGGCGCCAACCCCACCGCGGCAGACGCCGACGGCGACGGCGTGCCCAACGACCGCGACGCCTGCCCCGAAGCCTACGGAACCGCCCGCGCCAACGGCTGCCCCGACGCCGACGACGACGCCGTGCCCGACCTCAGCGACCGCTGCCCCTACCTGGCCGGCGAACCCCGCTGGGAAGGCTGTCCCGATACCGACTCGGACGGCGTGCCCGACCACCTCGACCAATGCCCCACGCAAAGAGGTCAGGCCGCCGCCAACGGCTGCCCACCCCCCGACCGCGACGCCGACGGCGTGCCCGACCGCGCCGACCGCTGCCCCGACCGGGCCGGCAAACAAAACCTCCAGGGCTGCCCGGACGACGACGGCGACGGCATACCCGACGTGGACGATAAATGCCCGACGGAAAAAGGCGTGCCCGCGCTGGACGGCTGCCCGGAAAAGGCGGCCGACCGTTTTACGGATCCTTTGGTTGGGGTGATGATCAAAGTGCGGGGCGGGACCTTCCAAATGGGCAGCAACGACGGGGGCTTCGATGAGAAGCCCGTTCATGCGGTGACGCTGGGCGATTATTACCTCGGCGAGACGGAGATTACGCAGACGCAGTGGCGCGCGGTGATGGGAAGCGACCCGCCGGAATTGCATCATAAAGGCTGCGACCAGTGTCCGGTGGAAGGGGTGAACTGGGATGACGTTCAGCAATTTTTGCAAAAACTAAACAGCGAGAACAGCGGGAAATACCGCTTGCCGACGGAGGCGGAGTGGGAATACGCGGCGCGCGGCGGGTCGCTGAGCAAGGGCTATACCTATGCGGGCAGCAATACGGTTGGAGAGGTAGCGTGGTACAGAGAAAACACTTCGGGAACGAAGACGAAGCCGGTGAAAGGGAAAAAGGCAAATGAACTGGGTTTTTATGACATGAGTGGGAATGTGGAAGAATGGTGCAGCGATTTGTACGACTACTATGCATCGGGTAGCCAAAGCAACCCGAAAGGACCCGACTCACCAGGCTTGTTCCGCGTGGTTCGCGGCAGTTCCTTGACCGGCTACGCCGAGCATCCGCGCGTCGCGGCCCGCGGCTACTGTGGCCCGCTCTGCCGCGGCTACGGCTTGGGCTTCCGCCTCGCGGCTTCTCCCCAGTGAAGTGGAAGGCCATTGGGCTATCTATTGAGCAGGGGGGGAGTTGGACCGGCGGAAGGGAGGGACGACCGACCAGGCCGTCTAACGTCGGGGTGTAGCGGGCGGTAGCGGGGGGTGGGGTGGGGCGCAGCCCCAAAAAATTTTAAAAAAAACATTGGGTAATACGTTTACGAAACTTTCAAAATTTTGTAAACGTAAATACCTGAAAATCAATAATTAAGTTTAACTCCTGGTGCGCATGCAGCTGTTTCCTAATGTAAAACATTTACGGGTTGTTATCAGGTGTTTGACTAACTAACCCCCGGCTTTAGCCGGGGGCACAAGCAAGACCATAGATTTCGGGGCTTTAGCCCCTTTGTTTTTGTAAATGAGTGTCTCATAAGACTTGAAAATTGGTCATTGGTCATTGTATATTGAACATTTCAAATTTATAAATTATTAAATTTTAATCTTTTGAATATTTAGTGTTCAATGAACAATGTCCAATTTTCAATGCGCAATGACTTATGAGACAACAGCCGAAGATTTCGGAAATTTGAAAAATTTCCGAAATCAAAATCCCGTGGAAAAAGCCAATCGGACGCCAACTTTTAGGCGAGCCACATTTCATCGGCAAAGGCCCCCGGCTGAAGCCGGGGGCCTTTTAGTCAAATATCTGATTCCTACCCGTAAATGTCTTACATTAACGTGAGGTTCGGATAGACGCAATGGGTAAATAATTGAAAATCAAATATTAACCGCTGTGAATCGCCTCGGAGAGGCGTAACGTTTGTAGCAAACAAGCCACCAATCCAATTTTGCGAGAAGAGCCGCTCAGACCACACACGGCTCTTCTCGCAAAATCCCCCCTTTATCCCTCAAAATGCTACAAACGTTACGCCTCTCCGAGGCGATTATTGCAAGGTACTCTTTCAACTATCCGAACCTCACGTTACATTAGAAATTGCTGGCGCGCATGACTTCCATTCGGGTGACGACACTTTCAGGCGAATCCGCGGCCCTTTAAGATCAGTGGAAGAATAAAACTGCCAGAAAAACAATGAGTAGGCTGGTCAGCAGCGCTATTTTGCCCATCGGCTGGATTTTTTTGAACTGGGCTTCCGCATCTCCCGTTTTGGCCCTGGCGCCTGCCCGGTGGATCAGGGCGACCAGGGTTATCAACGCGGCCACCAGCAATAATTTGGCGATCAGCAAGGGAGAGGAGGGCAGCGTTTGCCAGTAGGGAGTCATCAGGAATATTCCGGAGACGACCAGTAAAAGCAAGCCGAGCTGCCCCATTTTGCTCAGGACAATCGATGACAACCTGAACTTGCCCGCTTCGCCCGGTTCCATTTTGGCGCCGGCT
>JAKLJF010000365.1 GCA_023151335.1 Thermoanaerobaculia bacterium
ACCGATACCCTGGGCTACCGGGTGATCCTGTTCCCGCCCTGCGACCCGGCGCGTATCCGCATACCCAACGTTTTCACCCCCAATGGCGACGGCGACAACGACGTATTTACCGTGGCGCCCTACGAAGGCGCGGAAGTAATCGAGCGGCTGACGATTTACAACCGATGGGGGCAGCGTATCCATGTCAGCACTGGCTCCGGCGCTTCCTGGGATGGAACGGCGGATGGCAAACCCGCCCCCGCGGATGTGTACGTGTGGTTGCTGGATCTGCGATGTGCGGACGGGGAGCAGGGGCAACGGCATGGGGATGTAACCTTAATCCGGTAGCGTCCCGATGCCCCGGGGCCCTGGTAGAGACCCTTCAGAGCCGATAAATATATTTCGAAAAACTATTTCGACTCTAAAGGACCTCTACCGGGTCGGCCTGAAGGCCGCGCTACCGGTACCGGACAAAACCTGGTTCTGATATGAGCAAACATTTTTTTAACTCCTTTTCAATACTGTTTTGCCTTGCGGGCTCAGCCCTGCATGCTCAAAATTTTGTCATTACCTTTCAAACACCGGATCAACTGGTCGTTTGCGGCGCCGACACCCTGCGCATTACCATACAAAACAAAACAGCGGCGCCCATCAGCGGCGCTTTGCTCGATATTGAAATGCCACAGGGGCTGGAGTATCTGCCCGGCAGTGCCACCGGGGCGTCGGAATCAAACATTGCCAACCCGGAGAAACCGGAATTGGCCTTACCGGCCCTGCAACCCAATGTACCGGTAACCATCCGGGTGCAACTGTATGCCGGGTGCGGTCTGACAGCGGCCATTAATTCAGGACAACTGTTCAGCCTGCTGCTGCGGGTACGCAACGGCGCCCAAATCGAACAGTTGAACACTTCCGCTTTTCAGATACAAACCAGCCTGCTCGTCATTACCAAGGTGGACAACGACTCCATCTCCGGTGTGAAGGATCAGGTGCTGACACGAACCCTGCACGTGCAAAATAGCCGCCTGGGGCCTGTAAAACACCTGTTTCTGCGCGACGGACACCCGGCGGGCATCAGTATTCATACTCCCGGCGCAATAGCCGAACAGGACGACCCGACGTTGTATACGGCCCGTTTTGACGGCGCGTTTTTTACGGCTTTCGGCGACGGCGACACCTTGCTGGAATTCGGCGAAACGGCGCTCCTTCAACAGCAAATCCGTATCCTCGATTGCGGTGTGCCTTTGTATACCTGCCGTTCCAACATCAGCGCAGAATGGAGCTGCGCCCCGGCACAGGCGCCCTGCCAGGGCGACAGTACGTATGCCGACGTGGTTATATTACCCTCGGCACTGCAACCGAAACTGGTCTTTAAGCCCCAATACGGCCTGCCCTGGGACATCTGCGGCGACATACCGGCGGAAATGAAAGTACGCGTCGTAAACGAAGGCCCCGGACTCGCCACGAATATAATCCTGCAGATCCGCTCCGAGTTGCCGGATCTGCTGGCGCTGGACAAAAATTCTTTCCGGCTGCACCGCCAACAGACAACCCAACCCCTGCCCTACAACCTGAGCGAGGATGTGCTGATGTCGGCCTGCGGCGACACCCAATCGGCCAGGGTAACCATCGCTATCCCGGAACTGGCCGGATTCGACTCCATGGACGTTATTTTTAATACTTTTTACTGTGCAGATGCCTGCCAGCAGGAATTGCCCGAATTGCGCCTGAACTACTTTTACAACAAACCCTGCCCGGCCGGAAGTTTTCTGGCAGCCGACACCCTGCGCATAAAACCGGATCTGAAAGCGCGCCTGACTGCCGGGGTATCTTATAGCTTTGGCGATTGTCTGAAAGACGGAGAAACCTATGTTTATTCATATTTCATGCAATCGAGCCGCCTGCTGTCGGACAGCGGATATTTGTGGTTGACACTCCATTTGCCGCGTGGGGTGGAATGGTCGCCCGACTGCCCGCCGTTGGCAGGGGATAAGGCGCCTGTGGCCTTTTCGATTGACCCCGTTTTTATAGGCTACCCTGCAAAACGGGTGTCGATGGCGTTCGAACTGCCGCTGTCCGCCGCTTCGGCAAAAATGGATTTTTGTTTAAAAAACACCTGTCCCGATGACGCGGCTTACGTGGCCATCGGCCCGGACGTGCCTGACGCGGCCGGCAATTTTTTTATTTTTAAACCCACAAACCCACCTTGTACCAATTGCGGCTATGATATAAAAACGGCGGCCCTGCTTACGCTCACCCTCGATCAGCCGCTGGAATGCGGTATTCCCGCCTGCGATTCGTTTCGCCTGCGCACGCTTTGCCCTTGTCCGGACAGTCTCGACCCCGTTGATCCGGATACCAGCGGAAAATGCCGCGTACTGCGCGAATATCAAACGGCCCAACGATTGAACTATGGTCTGCCGGATAACGACGATAACCGCATTGCCGACCCCACGGGCGCGCTGGATATGAACAAAGTGCGTCGCGACCGTTTCTGGCCCGGCGACACCCTGCGCAATGTGCTGTCGACCAAAGTAGTGTGCGGCGGCAGCATCGACAGCCTTTTTTACCGGCTATACCTCGAGGTCATCGGCAGCGATTTCGGTTACGGGGGCAACTATGACACTTTCAACATCGGACCGAATCAATTAGACGCCGCACGCCTCGTTTTCACCGAAAAAGATTTTATCAGGGTTGCGCGTACTTCCTTTGCGATCTGGGATTCCAGCGCCAATACCGTTTATACCTGTACGCTAAAGCCGGATGAGGGCCATGAAAACCTCTACGGCCAGGTGGCCCTGGTAAATACCCGCCCGGTATTTTATTTCGATGAACTGACCACGATGAACTTTCCCTTTCAACCCAACATGGCGGAACTGGCCCAAACAGGTTGCCTGCCATCCGGTTTTATGCTGGAAACAGGCGATTCCGTCGTGCTCACGGTCGACCTTAGACTGGCCGTTAACTATACCCCGCTCAGCAAACAGCACTACCCGCCGCTCATTAATTTTGAAATGGGTTATGCGCGGGGCGGAACGTTTTACAACTACCGGCAAAACGATACCCTGATGTTTCAGTACACTGGTTTTATCGATTCGCTGACGGGCAATACTTTCGGCATCCGCCCCTGCACCAAATCGGTACAGGTTACCCCCCTGGCCTATAATACCCGGATCGCCCGCGACAATCTGTTTCCCTACGAGGTACGGCCCATGGCAAAAATCAGCGACAACTACCTGTATATGCCACCCGGCGTCACACCCGTTTCGGCGGAAATGTTGTTTTTACATCTCCAGAACAATCAACAACTTTGGCAAAACGCCCCCATTCCGTTCTGGATAGAATTGGATACGATCCTTCGGCTTGATTTTACCCATTTTTATGACAGTCCGCCCGACGAGGGTTATGCCCTGCGCACCAACGTGAGTTTTGCCCCCAGTTGCTCCTTTACCGAACCGGATTCCTCGGCGCTCCGGGTCGAACTGGAATTCCCGGATTCCATGCAGATACCCGATCCTGAAATTCAAATCCTGGAAAATAAAATCGGTTTTTACGCCAACCACCCCCGCGATACCATGACGACCGACGAACAGGTGATCGATTTTCCGACGCCGGCAGTGCTGGCGGATGTATTAGTGCAAAACCAGGCGCCCGTGGCGGCGCCGAATTATTGGGTGCGTCTGGTCAATCCGGAAGGCGGCCTGACTGGTCTGGGTGTCACCATTTTGCCCGGAACAGTGGTGACGCCGCTAAACGGCATATTTCAGGTGGGTGTCTTGCCTATTTTTGGACAAAAAAACCTGCGCATCAGCGGGGTAAATACCACTTGCGATCCACAGCGTCTGCTGGTGATCTATGGCTGGGATTGCCAGCCCTATACCCAACCCGGCGCTTCTTCCTGCGGTATCGATACCCTGGAACTGTTTTTCCGGCCACAAAACCCCGAACTGGAATTGCAATTGCTGCAAATGCCGGCGGAAGCGCCGCTATGTGAAAATTCTGAATACGTCGTATTTGAAATTTCAAACGCCGACCTCGGCCATGCGTACAAACCTTTTGCCACGCTGGAATTGCCGCCCGGATTTCAACTCACGCCCGGCAGTTGCCAAATAGCTTACCCGGCCAACAGCGCGTTTGTGAACATCCCCGACCCGGTAGCAACAGGTATGAATACGTATGAATGGAACCTGGCGGCCCTGCACAACCTGATCAACTTACAGGGACTTGCCGGGGTCGATATCCCGCCGCAAAACGCCCTCCGCATTCGTTTCAAGGTTTTTGCCGAATGCGGCGTGGTGTCGAATATGCAACTGGTGTTTGGCGCCCGCGCCGAATGGTCGTGCGGAAAACCCACGAATGTCCTCCGGAAAGCGTCCGATCCTTTACCGGTCGAAGGCGTGATGCCGGACTACGAGGTACAGATCAGTGTAAACGAAACGGGAAGCGGCGGGCCGGCGGTTTGCGGGGCACAGCGCCGTTTGTCGGTCAACCTGCTACTTTCCGGCCCGGCATTGCCCGGCGACAGCATATACGTCGCCCTGCCTCCCGGGTTCACTTACTTGGCCGGTTCATACCAACCGGGCATTAACGCCCCGGCCGGGCCGCCCCAGATTGCCGGCGCCAATCTGCGCTGGCCCATGCCGGCCGGATTACCGGCCAATACGGTGGTTTCTTTTGACTTTACGGTATTATCCGGTAATGGGCCGAATTGCAGCGACGCCCCTGTACGGGTGCTGACCCGGCAACAAACAGCTGCTTTTTGTCCGGTTATCGATAATTATTGTACGGTGTACGCGGCCACCGGCGAAGCGTCATACATTTTCCCGGCAGCCGACCCCGATCCGGCGATCATTTCCGTCGACATCGGCACAGACGCCAACGGGCTGACTGATCTCACGGTGGTGGTTGGAAACAACAGCGCTTTCGACCTGCCGGGATTGGTGTTGCAACTGTACCACGACCTGGACGGGGACGGCCTGCTTACGGGAAATGACACGCTGATGCGTTCGCTTGCAACGCCGGCGACCTTTCCGGCCGGCAGCACCCTTTCTTTTTCGCTTACGGGGCTGAAAGGGTGTCAGTTGTTGCTGGTTTTGCCGGCGGCGGAAAATTGCGATTGCGAAAACGTGGTTTATCCTGTTTCAAACGAACGGGTCATCTCCTCCACCCAAAGTATTTGTACCGGGCAACGTATTGACATGGGTGTGCCCGCCGAATCCGGGCATAGTTATTGGTGGTCGGGTGGAACCGGCATACCCTGCGATACCTGTTCGTTGTTTGTGTTTGAGCCTTTTACCAGCGGGCAGTACCAGTTTGTCCTGCTCGACGAAGGCGCCGGCTGTTCGACCGAACGCCGTTTTATGGTAATGGTAAACAACCCGCCGGCCCTGCTGACAGCCGATACGGCGGTATGCGCCGGACAGCCGCTGAGCCTGCAAACCTCGCCGGCGGTATCGTGGGCCTGGACAGGGCCGGGCAATCTGTCGTCTTCCAACCCCGTGCTGACCATCACCCCGCTTCAAACCGGAACCTACCACGTGGTGGCCACCAACGC
>JAKLJF010000366.1 GCA_023151335.1 Thermoanaerobaculia bacterium
GCGTACATTGAACACCCCGGAGTCGTAGAGGCAGGTTTTCAGCAGACCTTGCGGTGTGATACGGATGCGGTTGCAGGTACCGCAAAAGGTGCGGCTGTAGGCGGCAATAACGCCCACGGTACCCAGGTGCCCCTCGATGGCATAATTATAAGAGGTGGAAAAAGGCGGGTCCGGGATTTTTCTCAGGCCGGGATAGTGTTCGCCAATATGCGCCATGATACGCCGGTGATCCCAAACCCAATGTTCGTGATGCTGGCCGGTACCGTTGAACGGCATTTCTTCGATAAAACGAACCCCTACGGGCCGGTCCCGGGTAAATTCGACAAGCGGCAGTATATCCTGTTCATTACTGCCCTGCATCACCACGGTATTGATTTTGGTGTTGATGCCATGCGCCAGGAGTTCCTCCAGGGTGTTCATCACCTGCGGGAACTCGTCGCGCCGGGTGATTTCACGAAAACGGCCGGGGTCGAGGCTGTCGAGACTCAGGTTTACGGAAGTGATTTTCAGCCGTTTGAAATGTTTGACCAGTGGCGCCGTGAGCGTGCCGTTGGTGGTAATGGCTACCTTTTTAATACCTTCTATGGCGGCGATTTTTTCCAGGAACGACATCAGGTCGCGCCGCACAAAGGGTTCGCCGCCCGTGAGGCGCACTTTATCGACGCCCATTTCGGATAAAATACGCAGCAGGCGCTCCATTTCCTCGTAACTGAGGATATCGTGTTTGGGCGCAAAACGGATACCCTCCTCCGGCATGCAATAAAAGCAGCGCAGGTTGCAGCGGTCGGTTACCGCCAGGCGGACGTAGTTGATCCGCCGTCCGTGGTTATCGTAGAGCATGGCAGCGATATTGAATCAAAGGATACACTTCACCATTTTCGAAAACATCCCGTTCCAGCGGCAATTCCATAAAAGCGTCGGCGTCGTTGAGGTTGGCCAAATCGCCCGAACCGTGGCCTGGCAGCGGGAAAGCTTGCAAGGCGCCGTTCGTTTGATTATCCAGTTGTACGGGTAAAAAATAAGTCAGGCGGGGCTTGAATTCCACTTTTTCAGCCAGTATGGCCGTTCGGGGCGCCGGCAATTCCTGTCCCAGGCTTTTGCGTAAAAAAGGAATCAGGTAGCGCCAGGTGCACATAAAAGCCGAAACCGGGTTGCCCGGCAGCGCAAACACTACCGGACGGCGCCGGTAATGTCCGAACCAGAAGGGTTTGCCGGGCCGCTGCGACACTTTGTGAAAACATTTTTCCACGCCCAGTTCGTTCAAGACTTCCGGCAGATAATCAAACTTGCCTTCGGAAACGGCGCCGGTAAGTACCACCAGGTCGAATTCGTGCAGGATGCGCTGCAATCCTTCGGCGATTTGGTCGCGGTCGTCGGCAAAATGAAACATCTCGCTCCGGATGCCGAACTGCTCCAGCAGGGTAGCCTGCGTGGCGTACACATTGGAGCGGCGTATCTGGTGGGGCAGCGGCATATCGGCCACATCCACCAGTTCGTCGCCGGTAGACACAATGGCTGTGCGGGGCAGGCGGGCTACTTCCAGCACCGATTTTCCGATGGTAGCTGCCGTGGCAATTTCCGGCGGGGCAATGATGCGCCCGGGGGGTACGATCACATCGCCCGCCCGCCGGTCGATGCCCTGAAAATGCAGGTTTTGCCGGAATTGAACCTCGTCAATACGGATCTCTGCCAGGCCGTTATTTAAGGCAATATCCTCGTAACGGATCACCGTATCGGTACCTTTGGGGAGCATAGCGCCGGTCATTACTTCTATACAGGCGTCAAAAGCGGAAAGCGTCTGTTGCGGGGCGCCTGCCGCCTGCACCCCGGCTACCGGAAAACGGCGTTGGCCTGCCGCAAAACGCTCGAAGCAGATGGCGATACCGTCCATAGTTACCCGGTCGAAAGGCGGAAAATCGCGGTCGGCCCGCAGCTCTTCCCGCAGGATACGGCCCCGCGCCTCCTGCAAGGGCACGAGTTCTGCGCCCAGGGAAAGGCAGTGATCGAGGATAATTTGTTCGGCTTCAGCGACGCTCAGCAAAATGCATATATTTGATTCGGGAGATAAACATAAGGCCCGCTCTTTGGTTTAGCTCGCAAGCGCACTTAAATAATTATGCAACATCAAAAACACAGCAAAATCGCGAAGGTGGAATACGGCCGTTTCGGGCGGCAGGAATGGGCTATTCTGGGCGCCTCCTGCGGTAATATTCAACAACTGGCCCGCGACGTAGCCTCCCGCCTGCAGCCCCGCTTTCAGGTTGGTTACGTAGACGCCGACCACAAAAGCGCCGATGCGGGAGAAACATTCTCCGGTTTTGATCTTGAATACATCGACAAAATCGGCTTTCACCGCTTCGACAGTCTCGCCGCCCCCGACAGTTGGCGACAACATGTCCGGTTCAATACCATGGACCTGGTGCTGGTGAACGGCAACCATTTTACCGCTGCCCGGCAGATCGTTGCGCTGGACCGGCGCAAATTCGACAGCCTGCAACGCAAACTGGATCGACTGACACAGACAGACCTTTTTCTGACCCGCGAAAAGGACCTGAATTTTACCATACCCTCCGAATTGCCGGATACCGTTAAACAACAACTGCCCGGCTGGAACGATATTCCGATTCTGGATATGCAGGATACGGCAGGTATCGCCGCTTTTCTGGAAGCCCGGCTGGCGCCGCCACCCCTGAAAGCCCTGGTGCTGACCGGCGGAAAAAGCCAGCGAATGGGGCAGGATAAATCCCGGCTCCAGTACCATGGACGCCCGCACTGGCAACACCTGCACTCGTTGCTGCAAACAACAGGCGTTCAGGAGGTCTTTTTCTCCTGCCGTGCGGAACAGGCCGAAATTTTTGCTCCTAACCCTGTTGTGACCGATACTTTTCTCGATCTGGGGCCTATGGGCGCCATACTTTCGGCATTCCGGCACGACCCCAATGCGGCCTGGCTGGTGTTGGCCTGCGACCTGCCCCTGATCGATGAGGCCACTATCCGGTTTTTGCTGGAAAACCGCCGGTCATCGGCATTGGCCACCGCTTTTCGCCAAACGCCGCCGCCTCCCGGTTGGAATGGATCCAGGGCGCCGCAGGATGAAGGTTTCCCCGAACCCCTCATCGCGATTTGGGAACCCAAAAGTTATCTCACCCTGTTGCAGTTTTTGGCGCAGGGCGTCAGTTGTCCGCGAAAGGTATTGATCAATTCGCCGGTACACCTGCTCGATGCGCCGAATCCGGACGCTTTACTCAATGTAAATACGCCGGAAGAACGCGAACAGATCATGCTTAAATTGGGTTAGAGGGTTTATGCGCGAAAACTTTCCCATATTCGAACATTATCCCGGCCTGGTATATCTCGACAGCGCGGCTACCACTCAAAAGCCGCGGGTAGTGATCGAGGCGGAACGGTATTTTTACGAGTGGCAAAATGCCAACGTGCACCGCGGTATATACCCGTTGGCGGATAAAGCCACCGCGGCTTATGAAAATACCCGCGAAAAAGCCCGCGCTTTTTTGAACGCCCGGGAAGCAGGTGAAATCATTTTCACCAGCGGCGCCACGGCAGGCATTAACCTGGTAGCCCAGTCCTACGCCGCCGGCTCACTGCAGGAAGGCGATGTGGTGATCATCAGCGCGATGGAACACCACTCAAACCTGATCCCCTGGCAACAGGTTTGTTTACAGAAAAAAGCCCGCCTGCTGGTCATCCCCGTTACGCCCGACGGCGCCCTTGATCTGAGCGCGTTGCCAGCCATGCTGCGCGAAAACCGGGTGAAACTGCTGGCGGTCACCCATATTTCCAACACGCTGGGGACGATCAATCCCATTGCCGGAATTATTGCCCTGGCACATCAATACAGCGTGCCCGTATTGGTGGATGCGGCCCAAAGCGCCGCCTCGCACCGGCCGGATGTGCAGGCGCTCGACGCGGACTTCCTGGTTTTTTCCGCACACAAAATGTTTGGCCCCACCGGCGTGGGCGTGTTATATGGAAAAAAAGCCCTGCTGGAACAAATGCCGCCCTGGCAATTTGGCGGCGAAATGATCCGGGATGTCACATTCGACTGCACGGTATTTGCCGGGTTGCCGCATAAATTTGAAGCCGGTACGCCCAATATCGCCGGTGTGGCGGCTTTTGGCGCCGCGTTGGATTTTATCATAAGCCTCGACCGGGAGGCCATAACCGGGCACAACAAAGCGCTGCTTGAATATGCGACCGGTGAAATGAGCCGCATTCCGGGCCTTGAAATTATCGGCCGGGCAAAGGAAAAATCCGGCATCCTCTCCTTTGTGCTCCATGCGGCGCATCCGCATGACATTGCCACTATCCTGGGCGAACAGCAGATTTGTATCCGCGCCGGTCACCATTGCACCCAACCGCTGATGGACGCGCTGGAACTGCCGGCCACCGCGAGAGCCTCTTTTTCCATTTACAATACGGAAGAGGATATAGTTCGCCTCGTGGCGGGCATAAAACAGGTTCAGCGGTTGATGGGAGCCTGACCTTTATTTCTTCAACCCGATTTCCCGCAACCGTTCGTCCAGATATTCCCCGGCAGTGATCGGTGCGTAGTGCAGCGGGTTTTCAGGCGTCACGCAGGCAGGCAGGCAGGCCAGGCTCATCGAACTGACCGGGTGCAGGAAAAAAGGAATGCTCAATCGCGGCAGGTGCCATTCCTCGCGGGGAGGATTCACGACACGGTGTGTGGTGCTTTTCAGATAATTATTGGTCAGACGCTGCAGCATATCGCCCACATTGATCACGATTTCATCCGCTTCGGGCAGGATGGGCACCCATTCATTTCTGGAGTTCAGTAATTGCAGGCCGCCGGCGCTGGCGCCCACCAGCAGGGTGATCAGGTTTATGTCCTCATGTTGTTCGGCCCGGATAGCGCTGGCCGGTTCCCGCGTGATCGGCGGGTAGTGTATCGCGCGCAGGATCGAGTTGCCGTGCGTGATAAATTTTTGGAAATAATCTGCCGGTAAATCCAGGTAAATGGCAATTGCCTCCAGCAGTTGTGCCCCCGCTTTTTCAAAAGCCTGGTACAGTTCGCGGCCCAATTGGGTGAATTGCGGCGTTTCCATCACCGACACATTGTCGGGATATTCCGCTTTCAGGGGATGATCGGCCGGCACCACCTGCCCGATCTGGAAAAACTCTTTCAGGTCGGCGACTTTGGATTGTTTGGCGTGTTCCTTGCCAAAAGAGGTATAGCCGCGCTGACCCGCCATGCCGGTGATTTCGTATTTCCGCTTAATTTCTTCCGGCAACGCGAAAAATGCTTTGGAAGCGGCATAAAAACCATCCACAAGGTGCTTGGCAATGCCGTGATTCACCACGGCCACAAAGCCAACCTCATGAAATGCTTTGCCCAGCGCCTGCACAAAAACTTCGCGTTCACCGGGCGTGCCATGGACAAACTTGGATAAATCGACGGTGGGAATACCTTTTTCTTTCATAATACTTTCCGGTTTGAAGGTTTTTAACGGGTTGAGCGGGTTTAACGGGTTGAGCGGGTTGAGCGGCTTTAA
>JAKLJF010000367.1:0-320 GCA_023151335.1 Thermoanaerobaculia bacterium
CTGCCGGATCGTTACATCTGAAGTACTGAGGGAATTCGACGGTTCATCGACCGATTTGCTGTCTACTAAGCTCCACTGATCGGGGGCATCTTTCGTGTTGGTGTACACCTGGTAGTCGATTTTACCCTCGATGATGTCGATCACGGCGACGTCGTAGCCGGTAGTAAAGGATTTGGTGACCGATGGCTGCGCGGCGCCGTCAATGACATCAGGGGACTCCGCGGCCTTGGCTACTTCTTTGGTATCCTGTGCCTGAACCATCACGACGAACGAAAGAAAAATACAAACGCTGCAAGCGCGAACTAAAAACTGCTTCATAG
>JAKLJF010000367.1:330-4061 GCA_023151335.1 Thermoanaerobaculia bacterium
TGAAAAAATGCGGATGGAAATCGGTCATTTATACCGCCTCCTGAAAAAGGTTATCACCTGAAAAAATTTTTTTTACTTTTCGCCTGAAATTTCTCCCCTGCCTGATAACGCGCGCTTCATCCCCGTATTAATAAGTGTTTGAACCTGTCACGTCTTTTAACTTAAAAAAGATGAACGTTATGCTTATTCACCCAACGCGGAAAAGGAAGCAGTCCATCACCTGCATAAGTACCCTTGTCCTGCTGATCATGGCACTGCCGGTTCTTACAGGCCGGGTTAATGCTCAGGCCGACCGGAAGTTTGCCCTCCTCATCGGCATCGGCAACTACCCGCCCGAAGGCGGCTGGCAGCGCATTAATGCACCCAACGACCTGTTCGTAATGACCGACGCGCTGCAAAAACGCGGTTTTCTGCCTGAAAATATCATGATCCTGAAAGACCAGTATGCCACCCGCGAGGGTATTCTCAACGTATGGCGCCAGGGTCTGCTGCCCAAAGTGCAGTCCGGCGACGTGGTGTATTTCCAGTTTTCGGGCCACGGCCAGCAGGTAGCCGATGATAACGGCGACGAACTCGACGGCTACGATGAGGCCATCGTGCCCTACAACTCGCCCCTGCGCTATGAGGCCGGCGTGTACCAGGGTGAAAACCTGATCCGCGACGACGAACTGAACAATCTGTTTACGGACCTGCGCCGCCGCCTGGGGCCAGCCGGCAACCTCATGGTCGTGATCGACGCCTGCCACTCTGGCACCGGCACCCGCGGCATGGAACCCGCCCGCGGCACCGACCGGCCCATGGCCAGCGACGGGTACGTGAAATCGACGGCCACGCGCCCTACCGACGGATTCGCCGCCCCGCAGTACGACGACGGCTCCGGCGCGGGCGTCATGGCGCCCATGGTCGCCTATTTCGGCTCGGCGCAAAACCAGCTGAACTTCGAAACCCGCGACGAACAGGGGCAACTCATCGGCTCGCTCACTTACGCACTGGGCAAAAAACTCAGCCAGGCGCCGGTGAATGTTTCTTACCGCGGCCTGTTCGAGCAGGTACGGACGGAGATGAGCGCCATTGCGCCGCGTCAGCAACCGCAGGCGGAAGGTATGCTCGACCAGGAACTGCTCGGCGGACGGCTACTGCCCAAACCCGCCTACTGGCGCGTCGTCCGCTGGGATCATCCCGGCGCCGTGGGTGTCGACGCCGGTTGGGTGGCCGGCCTGAACGAAGGCGCCGTGCTGGGACTCTTCCCGCCGGAAACCCGCAATCCCGCCGCGGCTACACCGCTGGCCCGGGGTACGGTGAGCGCGGTATTGCCTTTTCAGGCTACCCTTACGCTCGATCGGGAATTGACGCAACAAGCCGCGCAAGACGCCTGGGTGTACGTGCTGGAACAAAACTTCGGCGCCCTGCAACTGGGCCTGTCCCTGCAATTGCCCGCCGGACATCCCCTGCGCGATGCAATGCTGAATAAACTGACCTCGTATCCCATGATCCGGCTTGACCAGGCGCCGGATGTATTCCTCGTGCAGTCCGCCAACGATATACAGATCATCGCCCGCGGCGACCTGTTGCTGGAAAGTTTCAGCGCTTCGATGACACCCGGCGTTGCCGCCGAACGCGTACTGCGCCGCATACTGGCCTACGCCCAGGCAAAATACCTGCGCCAGATGGAAGCGCAAAACCCCACACTGAACGTGCGCTTCGACCTGATACCGGTGCAACTCGACAGCCGCACCCTGCGTGAAACGGGCGAATTGCCCATCCAAAATAAGCTGGACGCCGCCGGCAACCTGCATTTCCGGGTCGGCGACGTATTCCGCGTGCGCGTGACCAACCAGGGCGATAAAGCCGCTTATTTTACCCTGCTCGATATACAGCCCGACAACGTGATCAACGTACTGATCCCACCCGAAGGCCAAACGCCCGCGGAGTTTCGCGTGGGGCCGGGCCAGACGGTCGACGTGCCACGCCATTTCCAGATCGGTCCGCCCAGCGGGGTCGAAATGTTCAAACTCATCGCCACCGAACAAGCAGTTGATCTGCGCCCCATCGAGGTGAGCAGGGGGACAGCCACCCGCTCCAATAACAACCCCTTGGAAACCCTGTTCGGCCAAACTTTTTTCAACGAAGAAGTACGGACCCGCGGCGGCAAAACCGTCAACCTCGCCGCCGGCTCCATCCATATCCAGTCCTTTAACTTTATTATAGACTAACACAATGATGCGCCAAACTCGCTTTTTAAATGCCGCTCAGCCGGCTTGTTTTTTAATAGCCGCGATAATATTCCTGACCGTGCGCCCGGCGCCGGCACAAGATCTGCACGCGTATTACGACCTGTTTTCCGACAGTATCTACTACCAGAAAGAAGGTCAACCCGTCAAAAATCCGAAAATCCGGAAAGGCGACCGGGTGGTGGTGCATTTCACCGAATTCAACCCCTTTTTGTACGCCGCCAAAGCAGAAGTGGAACAGCGCCATGTAGGCGACTGGGCCGGCAACGTGGGTCTCACCGCTTTTGCGGGCCTCGTGCCGGGCTTGAGCGGTCTTTTACCCGGCGCCGGGCTCAGCGATCCCAACGCGCCGCAAATGGGCCTGCTGGACATCCCCCTGCTGCGCTTGGGGCAAAGCAGCGTAAAACTGAAAGACCTGTTCGCCAATTCCCGCGGCGCCGAACAACTGCTCGAACAAGCCCGGCAGCAATTGCAGGCTTCCGCCCAGATACAAAGCGACATGGCGGAAATCTTCGGGGAGATCCAGCGCCTCGAACGCTCGGAACAGGTGGCCCGCATGGCCCTCAAACACCTCGACGCGATGATGCATAACCCCCAGACGCGGCCTTCCCTCGTCAAAAAGGTGGCCATGGAATACAGGGCCGAAGTGTTTCCCGACAAAGAAGCCGCCGCGTTGCAGGTGGAAGACGCATTCCGCTGGCTGGAACGCCCGGCAGTCAAACGCCGGCTCTTGCAGGACCTCGCCGACAAACAAAAGGAATTCGACGCGCAAATGCTGCAGATGACCCCCATCACCCGCCAGTTGAGCGAGCTGGACCTGGGCAGCGAGGAACTGGCTGAATTCGCCGGCGAATTGCGTGGGGTGGAGGAAAAAAGAAGGGCATTACAGGTAAAAATGTCCAACTACCTGGCCAGCCAAACCGAGCAAAAAACGCCGCCGATGAGTCTGGAAGAACTGATGACGCTCCAATTGCGTTTCCGCGAGCTCGCCGGACAGAGTTTCTCCTTCGACTGCGCCGTGGAGATTGAAAACGACCTGGCTATCGTCACTGCCACCTTTAGCCCGCGCGACAGCCTGGACGGCGTTTGGCGGCAAAACGACCGCTCGCCCCGCGTGAAAACCGTAAAACTGGAAACCCGCGGCGGCCTGCGCATCAGCACGGGTCTTGGCCTCGGCTTTTCGCAGTTTTTCGACGCGGCAGAAAAGTACAGCGTGCGCGATAACAAGATCGTGGCCGAAACCGGCGGCAGCATCCAACCCGCCCTGGGCACGTTCATCCATTTCTACGGCGGCGGCCGCGGCGGCGTGCGCCTGGCCGGCACCTTCGGCCTCGGAATCCCGCTGGGCGGCGGCAGCAACATTTCTTCGCTGCACTTTTTCCTGGGCCCCAGCCTGCTGTTCGGCCGCGGCCAACGCATCGTGCTCAGCACCGGCCTCACCAGCGGCCCCGTGGAACGCCTCGGCAAAGGCTTCAAAGCCGGCGACGAATTTGATCCCAA
>JAKLJF010000367.1:4071-5529 GCA_023151335.1 Thermoanaerobaculia bacterium
GCTGCGTTCGCGGTACGAACTGGGGTATTGTGTGGGGGTGTCGTTTAATGTGGGGGGGAAGTGAGTCCTTTTTCGTTTTCAAAAATCTGCCTATGTGCTCGATATAAAGACGAGTACAGCAGGTTTGACGTCCGATATAAAGACGAACGGTATCACCGTTTATGTGTCGGATATTTGGGCGAGGGGGGTGAAAGGGGTGCTTGCGGGGGATAAGATTTGACAAGGCCTATAAATGGCTGTTAGGGAAAGCGAGAATCCCCGATGCCTTCCGCGCCACGCAGCGGGAGATGCGGGAGCGGTTCATCAATCCGTACCAGTGGGCGGGGTTTGTGTTGGTAGAGTGAAATTGCTTTATTCTTCTTTAGTCATTTCCTGGCGTACTTGCCAGACATACTCTTCAGTGACGCCAACAAACTCAGCTACCTCACTGTCGGTCCAGTGAGGGAATTTTTGGAGGGTTTTGAGGGTGAAAAGTCTGTTTTTTTCTTCTCTTTCCTCTTCGCGCCCCTCTTCGCGCCCCTCTTCACGTCCTATTTTTCGGCCTTCCCGGAGCCCCTTCTTCTTCCATTTTTCTCCAAAAATTGCAGGTATGGAATCCATCCAATCTTGCTCCGGATCGGGCAGCTGCTGGTTCAGCGATTTAACTTCAGTATCGGGCATATTATGTAAGTTGAAGACGTAAAACCTTAGCGTTTGAAATAAAATTTTGTCCCGGTTGCTTTTGGAATACGATACCCCAAAAGTAAAGATTTCTTTCCAATTTTCCCTGATCGAATCCTGGTCTCTCGCAAATTTTAACGCCAGAAACAGATTCTTCAGGTGTTCGGTTTCCACTTTTTCCTTTATTTCCTTCTTTGGCACGCGGCTCAGGTCCGTCAACAGGTAATGAAAGTTCGGGACAAATACCTGCCAATCTTCGGGTAACCCTGGAAAATGGTCAGAAAAAGGTTTTTGTTCCCAACCCTTTTCTCCGTGATAAACGACAATCGGGATGACCACCGAAAGAGGCCGCCCGTTTTTGAGATCGTCTTCCCAGATTTGTAAAAAATAATCCAGCAGTTGCAGGTGGATAGGGGTGGTGGGCAAGTAGCTTTTGTGTTCAAACAAGAAGAGCAGCCGCGCAAGCGCGCCGCTTCTCAGCCGGGTCTCGTATAAGACATCGCTGAAAGAAATACCGAAACGGCCGCTGACGAAGGCCGTATCAATTTTCCGGAGAATAGAGAAATCGATTTGTTCGTGAACGGCCGGGGACGTGTAATGCAGCAAATAGTTTTTGACCGCCGCGTTTTTTGAAGGGCATAGGCGGGTAGCTTTTGAAAGGCGAAGGTAAAGTTTTTGGTTTTTAAAACAAATTATTTTTAAATAAAATGATTTTGTTTTAAAATGCGACATAATTTTTTTCCCCACCCCTGATAACCTTTTCCCCATTGCAGTATAAATAGGCAAAACATCGCTACT
>JAKLJF010000368.1 GCA_023151335.1 Thermoanaerobaculia bacterium
GATGATTCGCGACGCCGCGGCCGATTTAATGGCCAACTTCGCAAGCAGTTTGCCGCTGATACCCGCCGGAGTAGATAAGCCTGTGAAACCCCTGCCTGATCATTTAAAAAAAGTATTATTCCCTTCGCGGCCCTGCACATGTCAACAATGCGAATCTGCGGTAAGTCCACTGGCCTACCTGGCAGATTTATTAATATACGCGAAAGACCGCCTGCGCAATGGAAACACCCCCGTGGATTACCGTTTTTTGGAGGGCAACCTGCATCAAAAATTCGGAACCTTGCCAAAGTCGTGTAAATCAGTGGAGGCCAAAGTCAGGCAGGTGCGTATTGCCGTCGAAGTGCTTCGCAAGTTTTACAATTCAACCGGCACGCCAGATGAACGGGAGGCGCTGGCAAAGATATACCATACCTTGCTCATCCAGACAGGTACAACTTATACCGAGCTTAGGGCTATTCAATATGCAACCAAAGAAGAAAAAGAAGCGTTGGCTGAACGGTTGGGGCTAAGCGCGCCCACGCCGCTTGTGGACCCACTAAAAGAACTGTTGCTCGATACCCAAACGTCGCCCATCCCCAACCTGGAAGACCAACTGGAATCCCTCTTTGGATTTGCCAGTACATTAAAAGACCCCTTGCAGGATAGGCCCGAACCCAAACTATTGACCTGGCGGCGCGCCCGCCTGCGGCAATTGTGGATGGAACAGGATTGGCCGGAGGATTTACCCGCCAATAATGATCCGATTATTGACCCGGATATCATCGGCCCCGACGACTTTCGCCATCCCGATCCGTCGAAAGTTGCATTTTCTCTTTGGAAAAAACGGCGGGAATGGGTCGACAATGAATTGGCCTATTTAAAAACGATTACCCGTACAGTTACCTATTCGGGCCCAAACGAAATAGTGCCTGACATTGAACAAATGGTTGACGCCATGTACGCCGGCCGGCCTTATCCTTCAGGCAACGCACCGGCGGCAACAGCAAGCTGGCCGGTAGTTATGACCAAAAAGGATTTGTGGTTGCACTACAATAATCTTTCAAAAGGGCAATTGGACAAAGACCAGACGAAGGAATTGCTGAGAAAATTGGACTCTGCATTAGGGCTGAACGCAGATGCTTTCAGAAAACTGATGCTCACCTGGGAAAAGGATAAGAATTGGCATAGCGATCCAAGAAATCCAAAAGTGGAAATACAGGAATGGGATGACGTGTATTCCATTTTGTGTCAAAGCCTCAAAAAATTACTTTTTCCGCATTGGCGCGTCGAAGAAGAAGGCGTACAAATAGCATTTAGCCCGAACGAATTCTGGTTTTCTATCAGTGAACCGACAGAAGGACATTGGCCACCTCAATATGATGCCAATTTTCCTATGATTGATCCGGAAATCCTGACTCCCAGGGATTTGCCCGATCCTACTGCGGGAGAAAAAGCTCGTTTATTATTTGAAAAACGCAAAGATGAACTGACTGTATTTGGCGCCCGTCTTGAGAACCTTCGAACTGATCCTGCGTCCGGATTTCTGGCCATGCTGGAAGAAACCTTTGGACGTCCGCTTCCTCTTGATCTGGATCAGACGGCAACTGATTTGAACAGTTCCGATACCGTCATTTCCGAAACTGCGAAAACCGCCATTCGTTCACAACTATATCTGAGCGAAGATCAATTCCTACGGTTGATGGCTATCCGTGCCAAGGAAAACCAACCGCTGGTGGCCGGCAAGCCCTCTGCTGCGGAATATAAGGAACTCAATACCTTGCTCACCGCCGCCTACAAGCGAAGGATAAAGTACCCCGTATGGAAAAGTGAAGAAAATAGTGACGGGCTTGTGTATTGGAGGGCATTTAAATCCAAATTACCTGGTTGGAGGGCTGCCGCCGAAGCCCGGACAGTTTGGCAGCAAGCTTTGCGGCTGCGTATGCGCGCTCCGATTATTGATCCGGATTTGATCAGTTCCTCTCACCTTCACCGTCCCTGGACACAAGACGATAAGGCCGGCACACTCTGGCGCGATCGAACTCAGGCAATCAAACAGAAATGGAATGACCTGAAATCCAAAAGAGAAACCGCAGGGCCAATACCTGGTTTCGAGAATATTATCAGTGAGTCTCTTGGAATAACGATTGTTGAACTCCGAAAAATTGATGAGGAACGGAAAAAGGGTATCGACACCACACGGCGTCTTGCCCAATTGAATCTATCCACCGGGGCGCATAATTTCCTGGTACAAATGGACCAATTGTTAACAGGAAACCAAACCGTAGATGTTCAGGAATGGGAAACAGTGTATTCCATACTTACCCAGGTCTGGAAAGACCGCAACGTAGCCGCATGGCTGGAGGCAGAAAAAAAGGACGAAATAAGCCTTAGCCCCGATCATTTCAAGTTGCCCGGAAACAACACCTTGCCGGAACTACCGCCGTGGCGCGCCAATTTTGAAAGACGGCTGGAATGGGAGGAAAAATTACAATCCCGCATGGATCAGGAAAAGGCGCTGAAGGAAGCAGCCTGGCAGTCCGTGAGTGCTGCAGAGGAAATTGCCCTTCCTGCGCTGCGCGATGCTTTAATTAAAGGAGCCCCGGTACAAGGCGACACGCTGGAAGAAAAAGCCAAGCAACTAAGCGACCGCCTGCTCATTGAAATGCGGGATAGCGGTTGCGCCAAAACGACTCGCGTCTCACAATCCATAGAAACGCTTCAGAACCTGCTGTTTTCTGTTCGTACAGGCCAATTGCAGGATACTTATCCAACTTTATCGTTTTCCCCGGGGGCCATGGAATCCTTTGATAACGATTGGCAATGGATGGGGTCGTATAGTGCCTGGCGTGCCGCGATGTTTGTTTTTTTATACCCCGAAAACATCCTGCTTCCCAGCTTAAGAAAAAAACAAACACCGGGGTTCCGAGGTATGGTAACGCACCTTAGAAATGTTGGAAAAGTGACGCCCGAACGGGCACGACAGGCTGCCAAAATTTATTCCGACTACTTCCGGGATGTTTGTTCACTGAAATTGGAAGCCACCACGACCGCCGATGTAAATATTGATACGAATGGTAATAAGCGAAAATTACTATTCCTGTTTGCGCGTAGCGAGGCTTCAAATAAAGTTTACTGGTGTACGCGCGACGGCCTGAGTAAGGACGCCGCCACCCAAACTTATTGGGATGAGGTAAAACCTTTGAGTAATGTACTCAATCTGATCGGTTCAGTTGAATATCAAATTTCCAATACCGAACGCTTTATTTATCTGTTTGCAAAAGCCCACGATGGGCGCAACAACAAACTGGTTTTTGTACGGTATGATTTGGAACGGAATTACTGGTTGGAAGAACAGAATGAATTGGAATTGCCGGATAAGGCGACCAATTTTGACAATGCAAAGCTCCTTAAACGCGCTGAACAGGATGAGTTAGCCTTAAGTAGTCCTCCAAAAATACTGATTACTTTAAGCAGTGGATCATCATTTACGGGTCAATTAAATCTTAATGGTAAGGATTGGGGAGATACTCCCCTTTCAACAAGTTTTTCTGTCTCATTTGCAGCATTTGAAGATGCTAGTCGATCAGACCCACAATTTGCTCTGAAAAGTCGGTTTTCAAATGAATTCACCGCCAAGGAAATAACAAGATGGTTTAATGCTGCACATAGATTTGCGGAGAATAAAGGGTTTGCTGCAGGATTCCCTACCTTTCATCAAGACGGTGATAAATTTGGTGTAATAAAATTAAAAGCTGAAGCTGTTATAGTTACTTCGGTTCCTGCCAATATTTTAAACCCGGCAGTTGTATCGGATAGCTATACTGCAAAAGACCTGGCGGGTAGATTCGCTGCGGTTAATCAATATGTTAAAACATACCGTCCCGATTGTATCACTGGCTTTCCAAACTTCATAGACAACGGTATGAATTTTGGAATAACTCTAATAAAAAAATTTAATTCAGAAAAATCGGTTGGCGGAACAGCTTATATACATCCAATTAATCTAAATTCAAAGTCAAGATGGGAGAATGACTTTAATGCAGATTTGTTTGCAAAACGGTTCACCGCATGTAACGATATGGTTATGTGGGATGGTGATGATGAGACTCAGAAGATAAGTAATTTTAAATTCCCTTCATTTTCTGAAGCACATAAAGATCATCCGGATGAAATTTGCTATATACATGCTCACCGAACCTATACAACTGAATATAAACCTCAAATTATTAAGGCGGAAGAACTTTCAATGATAAAGCCTGTCTATTCTGGATCATTCATAGTTTCCTCAAAACGAGATAAAAATGACAATGAGAGATTTCAATATTTAATCCGAAATGCTTACGAAAATGACAACAAGGGGGCGCCGATTTCCATTTTAGGGTATTTCGATGAAGCCTGGTACTTCGCTCCCATGCACATCGCCCTTCAACTGCATCGCTATGGCTACTTTACCGAGGCGCTGGATTGGTTCAGTACCGTTTATGATTACAGTGCTCCTGCTGATAAGCGGAAAATCTATTATGGGCTTGTTCGCGAAGACAGGATCAACAATGACTATAGCCGGCTGGAATCCTGGCTTGGCGACCCGCTCGATCCGCATCTGATTGCCGGAAAAAGGAGAAATGTCTACACGCGTTATACTTTAATGTCCATAATCCGGTGTTTTCTTGATTATGCCGATGCTGAATTTTCAAGGGACACCTCAGAATCGGTTCCTTTGGCGCGTACGCTTTATCAGACGGCGCTTGAGTTATTGGAGACAGAAGACCTTAAACAATCACTTGGAGGCTGTGAGGAAATTATTGCGGAGTTAAAATTTCGGTATGGCGATGAATTTGTCGAAAAGTATCCATTCAGCGGATATGGCGATTTTTCAATCTTAAAAGATCTGGCGCAGCAGATAAATGTGGTCATGAATAAGGATCTCAGTCAATCAGAGAAAATGAGACAGGTTGAAACAACAATTCAAGCCACTTATATTGAAAACGTGTCCCCTCCAATTGAATTACATGAAGTGATCGAAGGCAGCGAAAAAACTACCCGTAAAATAGCCTTGAGTATGATGGCATTGCCGGAAGTTGAGCAGGAAATGCAGGTTGCACGTTCAGTTGCAATTAATAGCCTGGAATTTTGGGGTCCGGAAGAAATGGAAAACCATGCATTGGGGAGTATCGTACCTGCTTTGATTTTTACAACATGCGTACCCCCTAACCCACTATTGCAAGCATTGAGACTTCGTGCAGCAAATAATCTGCGCAAAATCCGGACCTGTCGCAATATTGCCGGGGTAAAACGTGAATTGGAGCCCTACGCTGCTCCAACGGATACTTCCACCGGCATGCCGGTGATCGGATTTGGAGGACAACTTATTATACCAGGTGTCGCGAATTATCGTCCTTCGCCATATCGATATGCCGTTCTGATTGAACGGGCAAAACAGTTGGTGCAGATTGCGCAACAAGTTGAGTCTGCCTTGTTATCTGCGTTGCAACAACGGGATATTGAAGCTTATAACTTGCTGAAAGCTCGACAAGATGTT
>JAKLJF010000369.1:0-3054 GCA_023151335.1 Thermoanaerobaculia bacterium
AAGTTTTACGGTTGTGCGCATGTAAAGTCATTTCAGTTATGTTCGCTTACCTGCCTTTTTTCAAAAACGCCAGCAAATCCCGCATTTGTTCCACGCTGACCGAATTTTCCAAACGTTCGGGCATGACCGAAACATTGGACGCCCGCAGGGGGCGGGCATTTTCATTCACCAGCTGATGTGCCCAGGGATCGAAGGTGTGGCCGAACTGGGAGTTGCCCGGCAAGGTTTCCAGTTGGTAGGTATCGGGCAGGAAACGCACGTTGCGGTCGTCGGCATTGCGGGGCAGCCGCGGACCGCAGGGTTTAAGGCTGCCAGGGACTTTTGCAGTTCGGGAGACGACTGCAGCCGGGGCGAGGGTACGGGCGCTTTACCACAGGTAAAACAGAAAATCAAGCAAGAAAGGCCGGGCAGCATCCAAGCTGGACGGGTCGTTTTCTTCATGGCGGTAGCGAACACACTTTTCGGTCACCGGGTCGAAGCCGTCAGGCCATCGCAACAATGGCCCAGCCAGAGGACGCCTTTACTGTCCTCGAAGATCCAGTTGATATAATCGGCGGCGATGGTGCCGGTGTCGAGGGGATTATGGCGGTAAGTAACCATTTGGCGCCCGTCGTAGCGAACCAGCCCACCCCGGGTGCCAAACCACAGGAAACCCACCTTGTCCTGGATGATACACTGGACCATGTTGGCGACCTCGCCACCGGGCAGTTCAAATATCTCGAAATGGGGGTCGAAATTTGGAATAACACCCGGAACTTCTGACCAGGCCGGCAATACCGGGAGCAGTGTCAGCAGTAAACTCTTCAAATAGCGTTGCAGGGGGGCGTGCATGAGCAGATTGAATAGTAAGGGACGTGAAAAAGCAGATTGGTTGCTGTTGCCCCGGGCATGGGCAACAGCAACTAATCCACGTCTAAGTTAGGCTTTATGGGAAGCCCCACGCAATGATCTTCATCACCCTATTGCTTCACTACCTTCGAGCAATACCGCCCCGTCGCATGGTTCAGCTCAACAAAGTACACGCCTGCCGGAAGGCCGCTCAGATCGAGGGATTCCTCGAAGTTTCCGCCTTTATCGATGTTTTTGCGCTGGACGACGCGCCCGAAGGCGTCGCTGACGGAGAGCAGGTAGTCGCCCGGCAGATTGCCCTGCACCTCAACCTGCAACAGACCCGCTGTGGGGTTAGGGCTTAGGGCGACTTGCGCGTCGAGCGGTCTGCGCTCAAACAAGCCCGAGGTGATGGGGGGGCCTACATACCGGTAAATCTCTACAATGGCGTCGGGAGTGTTGAAATGGGTACCATAGCCAATCTTGTTATCATAGAAAAACAGAGTAAGCACTTTTGTCCCTTCATCAATAGTTTGCCAGTTGGAGCCGTCGTCATGGCTGATACGTGTTTCGAAAGGTCCGTTGACGTTGTGCTGGACGAAGGCGGCAATGAGTGTGCCCGTATTGGGTACGTATTTCATGCCGTTCACTGCATAATTATTATCCACCGGCGTAATTTCCTTCCAATTAATTCCTCTGTCAGTGGTTCGGAAAAGGCGTAATTTGTTGATGTGGCTGACGGTATCGGAATAGTCGCCAAAAGATACTATACAGGTATTATCATGGCAATCTATGTAATCGGGGATAGCCACTAATGGCGTGCCCCACACCTCCCAGGTCAAGCCCTTGTCGGGTGAGTGTATAACGCGCCCATACGGTGTTACACCCCAAATATGATTACCCTGTGCGGCGTAGAACGGATATATACCATCGCCGACCCCAGAAGCGGGAAGACTGGCCGGATCAATCCGTTGCCAGCTTGCTCCACCGGAGGAGGTCCGGAAAATCTGAAAACCAAGCGAGTCGGGGTCACCCACCAACACACCATTGTTAGCATCAAAAAAATGAACGAAGGAGGGAAACACTAATGGTCCTGTGTTTTGAACTGTCCAGGTTTGCCCTCCATCGGAGGTTTTTAACACTTTGCCTCCTTCGTTAAAGTCTGCCAGCGTAATCCAGGCTACATTGGAATCCAAGGCATAGAGACTTGTAATAATAGAGGCCCCGCTGGTTGGATACGTTCCGCTTTTCCAGGTCTTTCCGCCATCTGTCGTACGGGCAAATTCGTTTTGGGTCAACCCGAAAGCCCAGGGTACGGTAGAACAATCGCCCGCTTCGGCTGCAGTCCAGGCGACATTTTCATTGACGATACTTACTAACAAGCCAAAGAGTTTATGGTCCGGTGGGTAATTCGGGTTTTGCGCTTCCCAGATTTTTTGCGCCGGCAAAAAATGGGCAAACAACAATAGCAGCAGAAAGATGTCTTGCTTTTTCATGGTCAGAAAGTTGGTAGTGAAGAGAACCGGGCGTAAGGCGGAAGAACATACGGAAACGCACCTCCGGATACCCCGTACAAAGATGCCGGTCAGCGTCGGCAAGCACTTGGACGCATCTTGCATAAACAGGACTGGTATTGCATTTACGCGGGTTTTCCTGTACCTGTTGAAAAATACTTTGCCTGAAGGTATAGCAAACATACAGTCGCTACGCGCAGCGGAGCGTCCAGGAGAAGCAGGGGCACGCCGCTAAATCCGAACCACCTCCACCCTGCCCGCCACTTCTATCGCCACGGCTTCCTGTTCGCCCTCATGGAGGGTTCGACGGGCATTTCTGTGGTAAAGCAAGCTGCGCAGCATTTGCCGGTTCTGTTCGCCGGTTTCAAAACAGTTGAGTTGGATAAAGGCGGAATACATCAGCGATTCTCAGTTTGTAAAAAGTTGCCATACCTAAGCCGTCCACCGTATGGGCAAGGGCTGGCAATTAAGATTTGCAGAGAAAAAGAATGGCATATCTCTATTCATTCAAATACGACCTGATGGCAGGCATCCCCTGCTGCATGACCTCAAAAGGCACGTCTTCAATCGGGTTTCCCTGAACAAATACCACCTTATCGCGGCTTCGGGGCTGTTTTCCGCCAAATGCCAGATCGAGCTTGAAGAATGGAAGATCAAGCAACACCCTCGGAAAGCGCTTGAAGTGATTGTAGCGCAAGTCCAGACGCTTCAG
>JAKLJF010000369.1:3064-5508 GCA_023151335.1 Thermoanaerobaculia bacterium
AGGTTGACCATTTCCGCTATGCTGTCCGGTAATTCACTCAGACAATTATGGCTTAGAACCAATTGCTGTATCTGGCGCATTTGCCCAATATCTTCCGGCAATGCTGAAAGTTGATTATCAGACAAGGTGAGGAGCCGGATACTCCTGTTCCTTAAAAAGTGAGGCGGCAGGGATTGGAGGATATTTCCGTCCAAACTCACCCATTCCAGGGAAGCGTGCTCCCCCAGCCATTCCGGCAACTCCCTGATCCGGTTTTGGAAAGCGAGCAGCACGGTCAATACCTTGAGCTTATGGAGGCTGTCCGGTAGCTTGCGTAATAAATTGATACTGCAATCCAGTTCCCGTAGTTCGGCAAGGCCGCCGACCCATTCCGGCAGGTTACGGATGTGGTTTTGCTGGAGACGCAAGCAACGCAAAGCCTTCATCTGGCGAACCGTTTCGGGTAGTTTTGAGAAGCAGTTCCCACTTAGTTTCAGCGTAGCGATCTGCGTCAGGCGCGCCGTACTTGCCGGCAATGCGCTCAGTTCGTTATAACAGAGATCCAGGTGGGTCAGTCCTTCAAGGTTTCCAATATATTCCGGCAAATGATGGAGTTCGTTGGCAGACAAATCCAAATGCCTGAGGCGAGTAAGCGCCCCGATCTCCTCCGGCAATTCGCGCAGGGACAGGGCCGACAGGTTCAGGTACCGGCCATGCGGTTCCGGGCCGCGTGCCTGCTCTATCTTTTGCCACATTTCTTCGGTTTGTGGCGGTTGTTCGATACGGATGTTGAAGGGTTTGGGCATGAGAATTGGTTTTGGGAGGAAAACACGCGGGATGGGGAGTGGAGTTCCCGATTTCGGCTTTCGGGGGCGTAAGTGATGTCGTACCAGGAGCCAATGAAGGCAGCCGTCCGATCCGCTTCAGGTGGTAGCGTTGTTTTAGGCTTGGGGCCTTCAGTTTTTGTATTATCTGCGGCCTTCCGGGTATCCTTGTCCTTGGTTAAAGCTTCGGTTCCGGTCATTGCTTGTTGTTCTTTTTCTGAAAAAAGGTCGCGCAGGTTATAGCCGGTCAATTCTGCCAGCCCTGCCAACAATCCGACGAGAGAAATGACTGCCCCTATGATAATATTTATTGTTTTTCGATTGCCCATTGTTGTTTTAAATAGGGATTAACTCAATATAGTTTAGTGTGATATAATCTGACCCGGAAACAATTTTGGTTTAATAAAACGCTAAAGCATCTTGCTAATAAAAAGCCCGCCGGTACGATATGTCGGCGGGCCGATTATCATACTTGGTCAGAAGCATAGTACCTTCAACCAGATCAATCCTAACAATCCTTCAAAAAAATAAAAAATTTTTTACTGCTTTACCACCCGCACCGTCGCCCCCACGCCGCCATCCTCTCCAAGCCGTAGCCAATACACCCCGGCCGGCAGCGCGCTCAAATCCACCGGCACGGCCGTTTCCGCTGTTTGGGGAATAAGGCGTTGATATACCATTTGCCCGAAGGTATTCCAGACGTGCAACTGCGCCTCGGCGCGCAGCGGCGCTTCGAGGCGCAGGGTAAACGGGCCGGAAGTGGGATTGGGTGAAACAGAGCACAAAAGCTGCCCGGCTACGGGCGCTTCCGTGCGCACCAGCATGGGATCATAGCGGTACACCAGGCCCGTGAAGTCCACCGCCTTGGCAAACCATAAGCGGTTTTGGCTGTCCAAGAAAAAAACGTCCGGTGCGTCCTGGGACGAATTCGTCCAGTTGGGCGGAATCAGTTCGGTCCACACGCCGCCGCGCAGCACGGCGACCCGGGCCCCGGGCGCACCCGGCGTTTCGGGCGCATAACCCACGTACATGCCGCCGGCCCGGTCGAAGACGATGCGGGACGTAATGGTTGAAGGCAGACCCGAATTGGCATCGGCAGGGAACACCCAGTCCTGGCCGTCGAACCGGGCTACGCCGGAGCCGGTAACGGCGGCCCAGACAGCGCCATCAGGCGCCAGGGCCAGGTAGTCGAACGCGGTATTATTGGGCAGGGAAAAGTTCTCCCAGATGACGCCGTTATAGCGGTATGTGCCATGGAACAAAGTAGAAAACCAGGCATTTCCCTCGGTATCGAAGAGTATTTTCCGAATGTAGGAATACGGGGGCAACGGGGAATTATCCTGTTTAAAAAACGCCCATTGTCCGCCGGCGGAAAAGCGCGCCAGGCCGGCGCCGGCCATGCCGCCCGGATTAGGATTTGGCGAGAGCGAAAACCACTGGTCGCCGTTGGGCGCCGTCGCGGTCGTGAGTACGAAATGATCGGGAAACGGAACGGCGCAGGTGTCAAAAAAGGTCCAGTCGCCATCGGCATAACGCAGTATTTCGCTGTTGCCCAGGCCGAACCATACCGCCCCGTTGGGAGCGGCGTGCGCGCTGAACACATCGTTTTCCGAAGCGCCAAAGTCCGAGGGGCAGTATTGT
>JAKLJF010000036.1 GCA_023151335.1 Thermoanaerobaculia bacterium
TTGCAGGGTCAATCAATTGTTTTGATCGCCACTCTGCCCAAAATTCCTGGTCGTTGGGTTTGCCGTGATAAGCGCCGTTGTGGGTAAGGCCGGCAAGCCAGGTGGCGCCCATTTCATCTTCCGCCAGGTTGGGCACCCAGTCGCCGTCTATGTCATTATGGCGTTCATAAACGGCAAACTTGTTGCTGCCTTTGCGTTCCAGAACGAAGCCGTTTTTGCTATTATAGATGGTAATAATGGGCGCTGCGCCCTGATTATCGGTATAAGTGACTTTTTGGATGGCATCGTGTTCGGCATAAAACAGGAAGTTTTTACCGGAGGCATCCCCTTTGGCAAACCAGCCCCGGCTGATCTCGACAACAGCCTTGTCTTTTATTGCAGATCGAGGCACATCCACCGCTACTTCCAGGACGAGATTGAATTTATCCGCGGCATCGACGCCGGCCATGGAAACGTTCGGCGCCATGAGTTTTATCACTTTACCATTGAATTCCCGCCATGTTTTGGGGTAATCTTTCACCTTCGCCAGGTCAATCAGTTTGGCGTTGTACACCTCCTTCCAGGGGCGGGAAAAGGCATGTTCGCCATATTTTGCCGTCCATTCGCCGCCAGCACTCCAATTTTTGTGGATAGACAACCAGTGCGACAGTTCATGGCTCAGTACTTTGGTAAAACATTCCAGCCCCGCTACCTGGATAGCCGGCAGTTCAATGTCGATCACCTTTTTTTTCATGTCACTGGTTACAAACGCATAACCGCTGAACTTGTAACCGCCCGCCGCAAAGCTGGTCGAAGCCATGTCGCTGATTTCCACTATATTCTCGCTTTTTTGCCATTTATACTCGGCATGTGGCGTCAGGGCGTTATTAATTGCGGGAACATACACGAATTTGGGGTCTGTTCGTGTCAGGTCGAACTTGAAAGCCGCTTCTAATTTGTTGCACGGATCGTAGGTATTCTCTGCCCAGTGCAGAAACCATTCCGGTACATTTTTACTGTCGTAGGTGGCCGCGGGGCCGTATTTATCCTCGTCCTGCGCCGCGTTGCCGCGCCACTTTCCGTCGTCCTTCCGCGCCGAATTTTTGTCGGCGTCAAAAAACAACTTGTATTCGTCTGTATTGAGGCCTTCCAGAAAATCGCTTTTGTCCCATTTTTCATCCGTAAAAACCAGATTTTCTTCTTTGAATTGAAAGGTCAACCGGTGGTGGAGGGTGTACTTCCCGTGCAGGTGCGTATGTTGTTTCCAGCTGATATTCAGGCCATCGTCTTTTGGCAGGGTGGGGGAAAAACGGAGCGCGGCGGTATTTGGATCCAATCCGTCTGCGTTTTGTCCCAGGGCTTCCACTTTGCCTGTTGTACCGCCTAGATCCAAACACCACTCAGACACCAGCGCATGGACGGCTTCAGGCGTTGCCCACGTCGGCTTAAAGGTCGTTTGAATACCTGCCGTAAAATAGTTATTCGCGGAGGTGGGTGGAACAGGACTGTTCATTTCTGTGAGGATATCCCGCACGGTTATATCAATAGAAGCCGGTTTGGCAGGATCATCCACGCCGGCGGGTTTGTCGTCCACCGTACAGGTGATTTTAACAGTTCCTGTTTTATCGGGTGCGATATAGATGACGGCCGCGCCGGTCGCATCGGGCACGAACGTGCCGCCGGCGCCACCGTCATCCCAGGCATACTTGAGCACGTCTGGCATGGGCAGCGTTTTGGTGGGATTGCCGCAGTTGTCACTTTTACAACTTAGTATGAGTCCATCCAGGTCGGTGGCCGATACCGATAGATAAGTAGCCTGCCCCAGCTGCACATTTTTGCCAAACGCCGAGATGCCGGCCGAGAGAGGAGCGTTATCGACCCAATTTTCCGGTTGCGGCACACAAAGACCTGCCTGCGCCGGTGTCGGTACTACGCCGGTTTTTTCTTCAAAACCGGCGTGCGTAACCACCACGTCGAAATTTTCACAGGTATCCTTGCCGGTAACGGTGATGTTGAACCGCCCGGTCACCATTTCGTCGTTGGCGCTGTTAATATCGCAACGCACCGCGGCTTCCCATTTTTCACCGGGATTCAGGTGATATGGGAGTACCAGCAAAGCGGCGCCGGCGTCAGCGCCGGCCAGCGTGACGCCGGCGGGCGACTCGACGGTCCAGGCATAAGTCACTACGTCGGGTACGGGGTCGATGAGTTTTTCCCAGATACCACCGAGGATGCATTTCTGGAGCAACACGTCGTTGTCGGAGGCCACAACGGACAGGCCGACTGCCTGGCCGTTCCCGGTTTCGGCGAGCTCGTATACCTGCGGCCCGCTAATGATTTTGATCGGAGGCCCGCCGAACTGCTTTGAGTCGATGGTGCAAACGCAACTTGGCGGCGTCTCGGGTACTGTCTCTTCTTTGCCGGCAAATCCGTCACAGGTGGCGCAGCTGCAAGTGGTGGTGGTGTGGACGGCAATGACGAATGGCCCGCTTTTTTTGATGAGTACCGTAACGCCGGCGCCATCGGCAGCCCCGTCTATTTCCGCCACATCGCCGCCGGAAGTGATCATCCAGCTAAATGATGGTTCGCCAATTCTCCCGCATTGCGTAACTTCCGGACCCGGTCCGCAAAAGCCCGCACAGCCGAAGGTGCCGCTCGCCTCGTAGGCCCAACGGTTTCCTTCTTCCAGCGTCTTCGTGATGACAGGGCTGGAAATACATGCGCATTGATCGACAACGCTTTGTATTTCAAAAACAGTGGAACAATTCGACGGATTGGGATCGGAAAGTGGCCGTCCGGTGTAAAACTCCAGCACCGCAGGGTAAAAAGTGTACGACCCTTCCGGTAAATCAGTGGCGGAAATGCTCCGGCTCCGCCGCGTATTGTCGGGGCTGCCCGCTTGCCCGGTCTCCAATTTTAGCACCCTGCTCCGAAGGGTCAGCCGCTCGCCCGGATTCATCCAAAGCGGAGCCAAACGAAAACTCCCTTCCGTTTCCCCCTTGGCGCCACGAATTGTTCCGGCCAGTTTGATAGCCGTGTTCGGCGGAAGCGAAGCGCCGGCGATCAGAGTGACCACCATATTGTCTTCACAGACCAAATAACCGAATTGAGTAATGGCGCGCGCCGGCATTACACGCACCGCGACTTGTATTGGGAATTCCTGGGCGAAAAGCCCACAACAGCAATACAAACATGCTATCCAACAAAAAAGAATAGGTTTCATACCGGATAATCCTTTTTATGAGGGGTATGAAAGGATAGAATAGGGGGAAAAGCAGGCTAAGAAGTCAGTTATAAGAAGCGCCTGAGCGTTAAGGGATAAATAGGGGAACTGTAATATTCATCGCAAAAGACATACCAATTTGGCAGAAAATATCGCCCCTGGAACAGGTTTCCACCACCATCAATATTTGTCATCGAAAAACCCCGACATTTGACCGTGTTACCACTCTTTACCCATCCATGCACAAACGCCTTTCTCCTTTCTTTGGCCTGTTATTGCCGATCCTTTTCCTGGCAAAATGCCAGAAACAATCGTCCGTAAACCCCGTTACCTGGTATGAAACGCTCCGGGCAAACATTCAAGGTGTGGCCGACCTCGCAGCCGATACCACACATTTCGAATACCTGGCCGACAGCACGTTCAGCCACCGCACCTTTATCCGGGCGGGGCGTGTTTTCCGGGAAGAATGGTATGGCAAAGCGGGCGATTTGCAGGGGATTTCCCTGTTTACCCCCGACGGGAAATTTGAGCTGAGGCGTGAAATCTGCCCTGACCGTTCCACCGGCTTTGAAGGCATTTTATTTAAAAACAAATTCTACGGCCCCTGCGCCTGGTGGCATTGCAACGGCCGCATGCGCCAATATGGATTTCGCTATGCCAATCGCGAGATCGGCGCCTGGCTCCGCTGGGATGAGAACGGTGTGCTGGTGGATTCTGTCGACCGGGGAAATCACCAACTGCTTGATTCTTTACATCATATTTCCCCTTTGTAACAACGCTTGGTTTTTAAGCCAGCGACAGCAGAATTATCCCGCCCATCAGGGCGCTAAAAACCAAAACCTCCCGCAGAGCCTGACGTTTTCGGAACAGCAGCAATAACGCCACCCCGCTGGTCACGGCAAGAAAGCCGGCAAAAACTACCGCCGGTTGTCGGAAGGCCATCGCCGCGAACAAGGCGGCCAGCGACAGAAACAGGCCATAAAAACCGTATCGAAGCAAAAACCAAAGCGCTTTTTTCCATTGAAAAGGATCGCGCCGGCGGAAAAGCAGCCACACCGCCCCGCCTGAAAGGAACGCCCAGAGCAGCACGCCCGACAAAAACTTTTTCAACACGGCGCCGATAAATCCACTGATCGATAATTCCGGTTCTTCCGGCCCGCCGGCCGTTTCGGGCGGCATCCGGCATTGCAGCAAACGCTCCAGCGTGGCCGGCGTCAGGCCGGGAATATTGCGCAGGTCTTCCAGGCGTTGAAATCCTCCGTGCGCATCGCGGTACGCAAGGATGCGGCTGGCATCCTCGGCCGACATTCCGGGAATGGTCAGTAAATCCGCTTCTTCGGCAGCGTTCAGGTTAAAAGTGTACAGGGGAACCGTCAGTGCGCCCCAGGCATCCAGTACCAGCACGCGGTGCTCCTGTCCGTCCACCTGTAACCAGAGCTCCGGCGGTAATGCCGCGGGATAGTCCCGCCCGGTAACCGATGTAAAGATGTGCAGGACGGTTTCTTTTTCCAGCGGAAAAGTTTGCAGATACCCGTCTGTAAAGGCTTTCATTTGGGCATCCGGCGATATTTCCCGGCCGACAAACCGGTGCAGTACATAAAAATATTTCAACAGCTGATTTTTCCACGGCGGAAATATGTCCCTGACAGAAACCGGCATAGCCATAGTATCCGGCAGAAAAGCGCGGTAAAAGGAATCCGGGAGGTAATGTTCGCCCAGCGCGCCGCGGGTCAGGTGGGTGAAAAAGGAATTGACGACGCCTTCACAGGCAAATTGTTGCGGCAGGTTGCGTACCGCCGGGCTGTCGTTGCGGATACCGGCGTTCCTGAAAGTCAGGCGGTCTTCCAGGTCTTCAAGAGGTGGTGCAGCGCTGCGAAAGCGCGCCGTGCGGTTCACAGCGTGTTCGAAACGTTTGAAATTTTCATAGCGTTGATACCACATCAGCATGGTCGACCGGTAAAACCCCAGCCGGAGCGGGAATTGCATATCCCGCTCAAACCTGGCGAAATCCGCCGGCAGGCGCTCCCGCAAACGGTTTATGTCTGAAAAAATACCTTCCCGAACCGTCCGGTCGGGTTCAAAAAAGCGCGACACATTTTCGATATGCTCGGCAAAGCCTTCGTCGAATGCGGTGCCATAATCCGTTACAATGGAAAAGTAGTGTACATCCACGTGTTTGGGCGTACGTTCAAGTGTATCGCGCGAACACAACAGGCGGTAGATCACATGCGCCATTTCGTGCGGATACAATTGTGTAAGCGACATCAGTTTATTTTGCGGGCCCTGAACGGCGCCTTCCACCAGATCTACATAGAGGGAGGCCGGGTGCTCCGACTGCCGGCCATTTTGAAGCAGTACAAATCCCTTGCGTGCAAATCCGCCTTCCTGATCGGTAATGGCAATATAGGCCGGTTCAATTACCTTCCTGCTGCCGGTATTCACCAGATAATATTGTGCGGCGAAATACAGATCCAGAAAGTCGCGGATAAAGGTCGTTCGCGCCAGGTGGATAAAGCCGCGGTAGCGCGCGGAAGTGTCGGGTTCAACCTGCATTTCCGGCAGGTTTTGTACGGTTCGCCCGGTGGGGCGTAACAGCACCAACGGCCCGGCAAGGTCTTTCTGGGCGGATAAAAAACCGGTATTTGCCAGCAGCATGGCGGCAAAAAGAAAATTTCGCATGGTATTCGTATCGAAAACGCTGTTCAAGTGCATTTCAGGCGATTTTCAGACACGATGGGCTGCGTCGAGGTTACTGCCTCACCGCCGTTTCAGCAAATACCGCCGCAGATCCTCCACGTTGTACACCACGCTCACTTCCCAACCGTTCTCATACAGGAAATTGAGCCCGTCCACCGTGCTGCGGAATTCGTAACGGCGGCCTTTGTCGTCGGTGAGGCATTCGCCGGGTTTGGCGTCGCGACCGGCTTTCTGGCCGTAGTCGATTTTAAAATGATAAGTCCCGTCGGTGCGGCGCAGGGGCGTGGCTTCGAGGTAAGCGCTGGTATTCGCAGAAGTCAGAAGAGTGCCTTCGACGTACAACTGGGCGGAAACGAGCAGCCCCTGGGCCAGAAAGGAAACGAGCAAAAGAACTTTTTTCATGGCTTTAATTTTTGAGGGGCAAAGAAAGGGGGCATTCCGATACGGAGATTGATCTTAACCCGAGTTTAAAGCAGGTTAAAAGATTTAACTAATGTGCGCGGACAACCTAAATCATACCATTCCCGCCAATAATCTATTTTCGCCACATAACCTGTTGAATGATGAAAATACAACTTGCCATCAATCTCTGCCTTTTCGCCACTTTTTTCGGGCTGTCAGGTCCTGTCGCCGCCCAACTCCGCCTTCAATCCGTTTCCGGTAAAAAAACTGCCGAAATTCCCATTGGCGCCACGGTTGGACTTAAGCTACCGGCCCCCGGCGAACAAGACGATCCCTGCGAATACTATTGGTTGTACACCGGGGTATTGAAAGGCCGGGAAGCAGGCAAAATAAAACTGCTCGTACAGGAAGAAACACTACTTTTTCAGGATGCAAACGGCGTGTTCAAAAAAGTACAAACCAATTATTCCTATACGCAAAAAGAGCTCTATACAGACATAGATACAGACCAGATTTTTTCGATGACCAAATATGCCGGCGCCGGTGACGCGCGAAAAGGAATTGGCGCACTGATCATCGGCTTGTCTTTGCTGCAAAGTTTTGCGATCTCGCCTTTTCTGTCGGACAAAGCGCGGGATACCAGCGATAAAATCGTGTGGGGCGGCGTCGGGGTCGGACTGACCATGATATTGCTGCCCTCGAAAAAAACCTGGTATATGCAGCAGCCCGAGGGAAAACGTAAAACACTTTGGCGATTGAGGTAAGTGCATGTATCACGCAAACATCCTTAACGCATTCGCCGTCGTCACCCGCGCAATTTCCGCCAGCGGCAACACTTTCACTTCCGATAACATTTCAGCCACCAGACGCACATAGGCGCTTTCGTTGCGTTTGCCGCGGTGCGGCACGGGGGGCAGGTAGGGCGCGTCGGTTTCCAGCACGACATGGTCGAGCGGAATTTCGCGCAGCACGGCGGGCAGTTCCGATTTCGCGTAGGTGAGCGTACCGCCGATGCCGAGCATAAAACCGAGCTCGATCATCCGTTTGGCCTGTTCGACGGTGCCGCTGAAACAGTGAAAAATACCGCGCAGGCGGCCGTCCTGTCCGGCTTTTACCAACGCCAGGCATTCCTCATTGCTTTCGCGGGAGTGAATGATGACGGGCCGGCCGAGCTCCTTGGCCCATTCGATCTGGCGGGCAAAGGCAATTTGCTGGATGGGCAGCGTGGTTTTATCCCAGTACAGGTCGATGCCCGTTTCGCCCACGCCGGCCCATTGGCGCCGGCCGAGCCAGTCTTCCACCACGGCCAGTTCCCGCTCGTAGCTGTCCGGTTTCACGTGCGAGGGGTGAAGCCCCATCATAGCGAAACAATGTTCCGGAAACTCCGCTTCCAGGGCCAGCATGGCCCCGATGGATTCGGAGTCGATATTGGGCAGGTACATGCGCTCCACCCCGGCTGCAATGGCCCGGCGGACCATCTCCGGGCGGTCGTAGTCGAATTTGGAAGAGTACAGGTGCGCGTGGGTGTCTATCAGTGTATGCATGGAGAATTGCGGATTGTCCGTTTAAGGGGCTGCAAAAGTCCGGTTTTTCAGGTAAGGTACAAAAGGCAAATTTTGGTTTGCCTTCCATATGATAAAAACCGGTTTGCGCCGTTAGTAGGGATAAACCTGCGTACTTACCCGAAATCTTTAATCTAATCTTCATCTCAAACCGGTTTAATGAAAACAGCACGCCTTTTTACCGCCGTTTTATTCCTGCTTTCCTGTCAAATCCTTTCCGGCCAACCTTCCGTTTTTTCCCCCAGGGGAGTGGGTGGCGGCGGGGCCTTGTTTTTCCCCACCATTAACCCGGCCAACGACAACGAGTTTTTCATCAGTTGCGACATGAGCCAGCTGTTTCACAGCACTGACTTCGGCAATTCCTACGAACAACTGCATTTCAGCACCCTGCAGGTATTCAACCGTTCGACGTATGAGTTTACCAACAACCCGGCTGTCGCTTACAGCATTTATAATGATGGAAACGACGGATATCCCGTAAAAACGCTGAATGGCGGTCAGAGTTGGCTGCCCCTAACGGGATATGATATAGGAACGTACGAAGCCGCGTACAAACTCGTGGCCAACTACGACAACCCGGATCAATTGCTGATCAATACCTACGGCGATATCCTGTTCTCCGACAATGGCGGTCAATCGTTTTCCCTCGTGAAACACACCGTCAACAACGGCGCCGGGCTCGTGATAGGCGGCGTATTCTGGGACGGCAACAATATCTATATCGGCACCAACGAAGGCCTGATCGTTTCCACCAACGGGGGGGCTTCGTTCAGCGTAAAAACGACAACCGGCATTCCCGCCGGACAGGTGATCTGGAGTTTTGCCGGCGCCAAAACTGGTTCCGCCACGCGGTTTGTATGTATCACCGCCGATCAGAGCGATGTCTACAACGGTATTGCCCCTTATGAATACTATGGCTTTGCCAAAGGCGTGTATGTCATGAACAACGCCGATGGCGCCTGGGTATCGAAATCGGCGGGCATCAACTTTGCCAACGATTTTGTCATGTACGCCGCTATGGCGCGCAACAACACCGGGGTGATCTACCTCGGCGGAAATGACAACGCGCTCGGTGCGCCGCTGGTGCTGAAATCCATCGACGGGGGCGCCAGCTGGGCTAAAGTATTCAAGAGCGAAAACAACGCCAATATCTCCACCGGCTGGAGCGGACATCAGGGCGATAAAAGCTGGGGGTGGGGCGAAACCTGTTTCGGCATTACCGTGGCGCCGAATAACGCCGGCAAAGTTATGTTCGGCGACTTCGGCTTCGTACACCTCAGCGCTGACGGCGGCGCCACCTGGAAACAAGCTTACGTCAAAAACAGCGATCAACATCCCGCGGGCACCCCGACGCCGAAGAAAAAAACATATCACAGTATTGGCCTGGAAAATACTACCTGCTGGCAAATCCACTGGATCGACGCCAATACGCTGATGGGCTGCTTCAGCGATATCGGCGGCATCCGCAGCACCGACGGCGGACAAAGCTGGGGCTTCAACTATTCCGGGTTTTCGGTCAACTCCGTTTACCGCATGATTAAAACCGCTAACGGTAATCTTTACGCAGCATGCAGCAACGTACACGACCTGTACCAAAGCACTTACCTCACCGATGCCCGCCTCGACGTAAACGACGGCAATGGAAAAATCGTTTTTTCTACGGATAAGGGTCTGAATTGGAGCACTTTAAAATCTTTCGGCCACCCGGTGTTCTGGCTCGCCGCCGACCCGAACAATGCCAACCGGCTGTACGCCTCGGTGGTACATTTCGGCGGCACGCAAGGCGCGCAACAAGGCGGTATCTACGTGACCAACAACCTCAACGACAACGCTGCCGCCACCTGGACCAAACTGCCCAATCCGCCCCGTACCGAAGGCCACCCGGCAGGCATCGTTGTGCTCAACGACGGCAAAGTGGTCTGCACCTTTTCCGGGCGGCGCAGCGGCGCCGGATTTACCGCCAGTTCGGGCGTTTTTATGTACAATCCCGCCAACAATTCCTGGACGGACGTGAGCGATCCGGGCATGTATTACTGGACCAAAGACATCGTCATCGACCCGGCCGACCCCACTCAAAACACCTGGTACGTGGGCGTATTCAGCGGCTGGGGCGGCGCGCCCAACGGCAAAGGCGGGTTGTACCGTACCACCAACCGGGGCAGCTCCTGGACGAAACTGACGGGCATGCAGTTCGACCGGGTTACCTCCATCACTTTCCATCCGCAAAAACCGGATCAGGCATATCTGACCACCGAAACCCAGGGGCTTTGGGTGAGCAACAACATCAAAGCTGCGAGTCCGGGCTGGCAGTTGGTCGGCGCTTACCCGTTCCGCCAGCCCGAGCGCGTGTATTTCAATCCGTTCAATGCCAATGAAATGTGGGTGTCGAGCTTTGGCAACGGCATGAAAGTCGGGAATTTTTCGCCTACCGGAACGGTGGATTTTGCCGCCGGCACAGTGGATATTTCGTTGTCTCCCAATCCGGCTTCCGATGCCGTCACGGTCGCCTTTGATGCCGCTAAAACACAAACCGTCCAAATTCGGATCACTGCGATGGACGGCAAAGCCCACAGCTGGGAATACCCGGTGCAGAAAGGGCCGAATCGGGTGAAAATTCCCTTGTCAGGGTTGGCAAAGGGGGTATACGCTGTAATGGTGGCCGCGGATGGTAAAACGGGAGCCGGGCAATTGGTTGTCGGGGATAAATGACCGGATTTTATTTATTCGCTCTTCAACGATTGCGCCGGATTGGCCAGGGCGGCCCGCAGCGTTTGCCCGGCCACGGTCAGAAACGCCACCGCAGCCGCAGCCGCGCCCGCGACAACGAAAATATACCATTGAATATCGATACGATAGGCAAAATCGGCGAGCCATTGGTTCATGGCCCACCAGGCAAGCGGCGTGGCAAGGACAAATGACACCATGACGAGTTTAAGAAAATCCGCACTCAGCAAACCCACCACCGACGCCACCGTGGCCCCCAGCACCTTCCGCACGCCGATCTCCTTGCGGCGTTGCCGCACGGTGAAATCCACCAGGCCGAACAGGCCGAAACAGGCCAGCAGAATGGCGACGAACGCGAAATCGGCGCTCAGCTGCATCAGCCGCGATTCCTGGTCGTAGCCCTCTTGCAGGGCATCGCTCAGAAAAGCGTATTCGAAAGCTTTTTCCGGGAAAAACTGCTGCCAGGTCTTTTCAATTTCTGCGATCACAGGCCGGGCGTCTTTTGTTTTCAACCGAATGGCAAATGCTGTGAATGCGCCCGGTTGAACATCCAGCATTACCGGATTAAGGGCTGTTTGCAGACCGGCGGTGTTGAAATTATTGACCACGCCGATCACCTTTCCGGGCCGGCCGGCCCGCGTCACATTTTGCCCGATGGCTTCTTCCGGTGTGGTCCAGCCGAGGGTCTTTACGGCCATTTCATTGAGCATGTACGCGTTCAGGTGATCGGTGCCGTGGGATTTATCGAAATCCCGTCCGGCGAGAACTTTCAATTTAAACGTTTCGGCAAAGTCGTAATCCACCGAAATGGTGGAAAGGAACACATTGTCTTCCAGCCGTATCTTATCGGTGCTCACCGGGAAAAGCGGCGCGTTGAAACCCGGCATGGAGGATGTCAGGGTTACTTCGGCGATGTCCGGATGCTGGAGCAGCCGTTCGTCGAAAGCGTTCATCCGGCGGCGCATGGTGGAGTCGCCCGGCGCAAAAGCGGTGTTGATATTGGGGCTTTTCAGCGGCACCGAGATGACCTGTTCCGCATCAAAACCCAGCGGCATATTTTTCCAGTAACGGAGTTGTGCCAGCATGATCAGGGTACTGCACAACAGGGCAATACTGACCGAAAATTGCAGGGTGATGAGCGATTTGCGCAGCCATTGCCCGGCGCCATTACTGCCGGCAGGGCCGTTTTTCTGGAAAACCTCCGCCGGTTGGAAACGGCTGGCAAACAGGGCCGGGTAGGCCCCTGCCAGCAGACCGGTGAGCAGGAAAATACCGGTAAAAGCCAGGGTCAGCGGCCAGTCTTGTATGAGGTGGAAAGTAACATATTTATCGTTTTGCGCATTGAACAGCGGGATCAGCGCGTACAGCAGCGCCAGGGCGGGCAAAAAGGCAAAAAAACTGAGCAACATCGTTTCCGTCAGAAACTGTCCGATCAGGGTGGAGCGATTGGCCCCCAGCACTTTTCGCACCGCCACTTCTTTCGTGCGGTCGAGGTACACGGCCGTCGAAAGGTTGATAAAGTTGATGACGGCGATCAGCAGGATCAGGAAGCCCACGATGCCGAATATCCGCAGGTAGGCGGGGTTGGCCGTTGCAGCCACCTCCTCGGTCACCGTGCTTTTTTGGTGAATATCCCGCACCGGGAACAGGTGGAATTTTTGTTTATCGGCAAATTGCGCGTGTCCGTGTTTTTTGATAAAACCCGGAAATGCCGCGTTTACGGCATCCGGCGAAGCGCCTGTTTTCAGTACCACATAAGTGAAAGTATACGAAGCCAGCCAGTTGTTGGTCATGGCATTGCGCACGTTGTCGCGGGCCGACGCCGGCTCCACGTCCGGGATATTCCGGAAGGGCAGCAACAGGTCAAATTCCAGGTGCGACTGCCGCGGCAAGCGCCGCACCACGCCGCTGACAGTGAATTCGGCCTCATTGGCTACGCGCAACTGGCGCCCCAGCGGGTTTTCGGCGCCGAACAGCCGGAGCGCCGTTTCGTCGTTCAAAATGACGGAGAAAGGCGCATCGAGCGCGGTAGCCGGATCGCCATGGAGAAACTCCAGCCCAAGCACCTCCTGCACCGTGCTGTCGGCAAACAGCGCATTTTCGATCTCGAACTGCCGGTCGCTCCGCGGCTCGCGCACGCTGATGCTGCGCGGGAAAAGCCGCGCCACCGATTCTACCTGCGGAAAATAATCGATCATGGCCGGGGCAATGGGCGCGGGCACCTGGTTGAGATCGATCGGTTCGTCGGAAAATTCAGCGTGATAGTTGATCCGGTACAGGCGGTCGCCTTTCGGAAAAAAAGTGTCGAAATTTCGCTCATAGCGCAAATAGGCGAGAATGAGGAAACAACAGGCCATACCCACCGTCATGCCGACGAGGTTGATGAGCGTGTACTTGCCGTTCTTGCGGAGGTTGCGGAATGCAAGGGAAATGTTCATAGCCTGAATACCGGTTAAATAATAGTACAGAGGGCGCAAGTTATGGCGCCTGTCTGACGGGCTGTGCCAGTTTGTGACCCAAGTTCCGTTTGAATCCGATGAATGACTGATTTTAATGCCCGATCGCCTCTACCGGGCTACCACAACCCTTGTCGTACTGAATACTCCCACCCCTTCGCAGCGCAATAAGTAAAGTCCGTCCGGCAGATGATCCACCCTGAATTCCATCTCCATGTCGCCCGCTGAAACAGCCTCCTCCCGGATCAATCGGCCGGAAATATCAAACAACAGGACATGTGTGAACGGTGCGCCCGCCCATCTGAGTTGAAAGACCTCACCGGCAGGATTAGGGCTGAACGTGAACAGTCGGTGTCAAAATGTTTGTGGGGCGGGTTCCGGTGCTGAAGCCGGACAGATTTGTTGCGCAAAAAATACCGCTGTTTTAACACCGGGAAGTATTTTGCGGGTAAAGTTCCGGTTTTAAAACCAGCCATAAAAACAGATTATTCCTTGCAACTTTGCCGTTTGCCAATTCAACCGTTGCACCCATGCGCATCCTCTGGATCACCCCCGGCTTCGCCGCCGGCGAACAGGACACGAACTGTATTCCGCCCCTGCAACTACTGGCGCGGGAACTGCTCCGGCGCGGCGTGGATCTGCGGATCATCGCACTGGAGTATCCGTACAAGACCGTTCCGTATGGGTATCCTGAGTTGGTAAGTCCCACCCTCCGCCCCTCCGACCCCACCCCCGACCCCTCCCCTGAAGGGGAGGGGAGACGTGGCGCCGCGATCCCCTCTACGTCTCCCCTCCCCTTCAGGGGAGGGGTCGGGGGTGGGGTCGGAGGGGCAGGGAGTGGGGTTTCCGCCGGCGTCTACCCCTGCAACGGACGCAACCGCCGCTGGCTGCGCTGGCGCACCCTGGCAAGAGCGCGCCGCTTGGCCCGTCAATTGTCCGCGGAAAAACCCTTCGATGCCATCCACAGTTTCTGGCTGGGGCCGGCCTGGTCGCTCGGCGAACAACTGAGCCTTCAATGGCAAACGCCGCATCTCAGCACCCTGATGGGACAGGATGTGTTGCCGGAGAACCGTTACCTGAAACGCCTGACGCCGGCCGGCGCTGAACGTTTGGTGGCACTCACGCCGTTTCACAACGCCATGCTGGAAAAGACAACGGGTCTGCGCGCGGCGCATTGTATTCCCTGGGGTGTAGCACGGGAGGATATACCGGCTGCCCTGCCTGCTTGCCGGCCCGTCGACGTCGCCGGCGTGGGTTCGCTGATCCCGGTTAAAAACTGGGAACGGTGGTTGCAGGTATTGCAGATCGTGGCCGGCAAACGGCCGCACCTGCGGGCCGAACTCATCGGAAGCGGCCCGCGGGAAAACCGCCTGCGCACGCTGGTCCGGCAACTGGGACTGGAACAACAGGTGCATTTCACCGGCGAATTGCCCCGCCCGGCAGTCCTGGCCCGGCTGCGCGAAAGCAAAGTGTTGCTACACACAGCGCGTTTCGAATCGTTCGGGATGGTACTGGCAGAAGCGGCGGCCAACGGTTGCCGGGTGGTCAGTACGCCCGTGGGCGCAGCGCCGGAACTTGGCCTTTGCGCCGGAAATGATGCCGAACTGGCCGACGCCGTATTGCAGGGGGTGGAAGCGCCGTTGTTGCAAATCCCGGCCGCGCCGCTGCGGATCGAAACATGCGCCGATCGGTATATGGAATGGTATGCGCAAAACCTGAAATAAGTACCGGGGCCTTTTACCTGTGGCTATGGCAAAAAAGCCCCGGTGGAAATACCACCTACAACCGGAATGTGCTGCGTCTGACGGTGACGCGGCGGATATGATCTCCGCTCAGGCTGGAGTTGCTACAACACCACCATTTTCCGGACGGCATGCCCGCCGGCCGTTTCCAGCCGATAAAAATACACGCCCGGCGCCGGGAGCATGGTCCTGTCGACGGGGATGGCATGATAGCCTTTATCCAAACGGGCTTCCCGGACAAGCCGGATGGCGCCCTTTTCATCCGATACCGTCAGTCGGGCCTCACCCGCATCCGGCAGGTAAAAGCGGATTTGCGTATGATCGCTCCACGGATTCGGATTATTCTGGTACAGTTCGAAACCTTGTTCACCGATGGTGATATTATCGCCATCGGTAAAACGAAAGGCGATATCGAGCAAGGTCATGGCGCCGCCCGGCGCCATGGCATAACCTTCCGCTTTGGTAATACGGCTGGAAACGCCCAGTAAACGGCTGATCCGGTCGTTCCTGTTTGCCCGGAATGTCACCCGGAACTGCGCCTGCTCCATTTTTTCCGGCATTTCAAAGGAAGTCGTAAGGGCATTTTCCCCGGGGAATACGGCAAAATTATCGTCGTTCATACCGTTGCCGGGTTGAATGTCGAGCACTTCCAGACCGGGATGGCAGAGCGTAAACTGGTAAGCGGCAAATTTGCCGGCAGCCGAAAAGCCGACGCTGAAAATATCACCGCTTTTCACCTCGTCCCGGCCGGTGGAAGGCGTTACATCGAAAATCAGGGCCTCTTTGCTGCGCGTTTCGGCTTGCGTCAGGCTGTTGGCGATGGCGTTGCCGTTCACATCGCCCACTTTTACCGCTACAAAGTCGGGATTCAGGGTATTGTTGGCCGGATTGGCAATTACCCGGATTTCCGGAAAAACCTCTTCGAAAGGGTTCAATGGATTGGGGAACTTGTACGATTTATCGATAAAGCGCCAGGACGTATTATCCGGGAAATCGGCGCTCACGCCCAGGATCAGTTTGCGCAGTTCGATGATGTCGAAAGTGGTGATCGAGCGGCTGTTATTGGCGTCGGCAGCGATCATTTTAAAGGGCGAATTCAGGGGCGCCAACCCGAGGATATGTTTATTGATCAGCACGAGGTCGAAAGTGCTCACGCCGTTCAGCGGATCGTTTTCCTTCGACGGAGTTATCACCCAGGAATAAAAAGGCGGCGCCTGGGTAAAAATAAACAGACCGTTATAGTCCGTTTTCCCGTATTGGTACAAAGGCGGCTGACCTGAATAGGAACCGGCGAGTTGGATGTCGGCCCCTTCCAGGCCGTTGCCGGCTTCCGTTTTTATTTCCCCGGCAACAACGGGTTTATCATTGGGGGCACACACGCCGAAATTGTCCTGTACCAGCACGTACGTTTCGCACATATTTGTATTTCCGGCAGCATCGATCGACCAGAGTTCTACCGACTGACTGCCCAGCTCATCGCATGAAAAGGTAACGCCGGATTGCGGGCTGCCGTCGGGGTTGAAAGGAAAATTGAGTCCGGCGCCCACTTTGCGGATACCCAGCCGGATTTGTTCCGGGGGTGTGCAGTTGTCGTCGGTGTATTGCAAAAAATCGCTGGCCCACAGGGTGATGTTTTGGGTTTGCATGATATCCACGCTCAAACCGTTGAGGCATATAAGGTCAGGGTTGCGGCAATCGCGCACCCAGATCGGGTATTCGCAGAAAGTTTCATTTCCGCAGCCGTCCTCGATGATCCACCGGATGTAGTGGCGACCGTGCGGCAGTTGCGGGACAACGTATTGGGTCGGATTTTTTTCCGATACCCAGCGCACCCACGCTGTTTTGTTGACAAATCCGCCCGTTTGAATACCAAAACGGTATTTTTCATCCTGCGGCACGGGGCGATGGTCGAAAGCGCGCGGCTCGCCGCCCAGAAAATCCTGCGTCATGGCATTGCCGAACAACACGGTATTGACCGGGGGCGGATTGACGCTGTTGATGACCGTTTCGGTATGACCGTCGCCATCCAGGTCGAGGAACAGCATGTAACGG
>JAKLJF010000370.1 GCA_023151335.1 Thermoanaerobaculia bacterium
AACAAGGGCGTTTCGATGTTTTCGTATACCGTCAGTTCGTCGATGAGGTGATAGGCCTGAAAAACGTAGCCCAGGTAGTGTTTGTGCAAATCCGTGCGGCGGCGCTCGCTGAACTGGTGTACGGGCTCATCAAAAAAGTAGTATTCCCCGGTATTGGGTTCGTCGAGCATGCCGATGATGTTCAGCAAGGTGGACTTGCCCGCGCCGCTGGGGCCCATGATGGTCAGGAACTCTTTTTCCCGGATGTCGAGGTTGATGTCGCGCAGCACCCAGGTTTTCTGGGGACCGTTTTGGTAGTAGCGCTCGATATTGCGTAGTTTGATCATACTTGAGAAAGGTTGAGCGGGTTTAACGGGTTGAGCGGGTTGAGCGGGTTGCGGGCAACGTTTACGAAACTTTGAAAGTTTCGTAAACGTTCCGCATTTTCATACACAAACTTCGAGCGGTCAAAGGATATGCCAGAATACATAACTATTTGTCGTTCAAATTGATAATAGCCCGGAATTGTTCATTCCACCGGGATGCCTGTCCTAAAACCGAACAATACTGTCCGAAAACGAACACAACAACCCGACTATTTCCTTTTAAACGACCAGGTCACCCACACCCGGGAAGCTTCCGTACCGTCGGGCAGCCGGCCCACGGAGCAAAGACGCAGGGTTTGACCCTGCCCGCTGTCGATCGCTTCCCGGATCGTGGATTCGATCAGGGCGCCTTCGTCGCAGGTAAAACGGAGGGTAGCGGACGCTTTTTTTATAAATTCCGCTTCAATTTTAACGACCAGCATGGAAACCGGCGGTAGTTCCTGCAATACAGCCAGGGCCAGCAGGCCGGTCGACATTTCACCGGCCGCGCATTGCGCGGCGAAATATACCGAACGAAACGGGTTTTGCGAACGCCAACCGTAAGGCAGGCGAACGGTACAGGCGTTTGCGTCGCAGTGCGCAATACGCAGGCCCATAAACCAGGCTGCCGGCAATTTCCACAACTGGAACAGCTGGAATAAAAAGTTGTTATTCACCCGCCTCAGAAAGGTGGCTTTGTCCATTTTTTGTCAAATCTGAACTTTTTTTAGCAAAAGTATTGTTTAATTAACCATTAATTTTCGCCCGAGCCAAAAACTATTCTAACATCTGTGCTATTTTTGAGGCATTATTTGGCTCTTGGGGATTCTGGTTAGAAGGTTTTGGGCGAGCAATAACTTTAAGTAAATATATGAATTGGAGAAGACTTAACGGACAACGCATCGAACAGCCGCTGCATGCCGCTGTGGAAGAAACCATCCGCCGCGAATCGGCAGCCGGCTACCGCCTGAAGGTATGCATTGGCACCGATTCGCAGGTGATTGGCGATGAGGTGCATTTTGCCACGGTCATCGTTTTTGTACGGGAGAAACGCGGCGGCTTCATGTTTATTTCCAACGAAAAAAGCACGCGCAAAATGACGCTCCGGGAACGTATGATCCTGGAAGTAGGCCGTTCCGTAGAGGTGGCATACTCCCTTTGCGAACTGCTCGACACCTACGATGTGGCGCTCGAAGTACACGCCGACATCAACACCGACCCCTCGTTTGAAAGCAATACGGCGCTGAAAGAAGCCATGGGCTATATCCTCAGCATGGGCTTTGTGTTCAAAGCCAAGCCGGATGCTTTCGCGTCCTCGTCCTGCGCCGACAAAGTGATCTGATCGCCCGCAGGCAGGGCACGAAACGAAATTGCATGAATAAATTCTCTTATGTATGATAAGAGGCGGCCCGCGGTCGCCTCTTTTTTTTAGCCGCCGGCTTTCCCCGCATCAGGCGCCGGGCTTGCGCTTTTTGCCGAAACAAGCATAACGTTTATCGAATCCAGTCGTTTTTGATTCCAATTCTGCGCAATTTTGCGCCGCTTTAGCCCAAACGTTCATCATCATCAATCTAAGTTTATGAAAGGATTAGTTCCATTCTGTTTTTTTCTGCTTGCCAGCCTTTCTGTTGCGAGCGGGCAAAATATCAAATTCGTTGAATACGACCTGCCTAACGGCTTGAAAGTGCTGCTGCACGAAGACCATTCCACGCCCATCGTGGCCGTTTCGGTCATGTACCACGTAGGCGCCAAAAATGAAAAACCCGACCGCACGGGATTCGCCCACTTCTTCGAACACCTCTTGTTCGAGGGTTCGGAAAATATCAAACGCGGCGAATTCGACGATTATATCAGCAATGCCGGCGGCACCAACAACGCCAATACTTCGTACGACCGTACCTACTATTATGAGGTATTGCCCAGCAACCAGCTCGCCCTCGGCCTTTGGCTTGAAAGCGAGCGCATGCTGCACGCCAAAGTGGAGCAGGTGGGCATCGAAACGCAGCGGCAGGTGGTGAAAGAAGAGCGCCGGCTCCGGATCGACAACCAACCCTACGGACGGTTCCTCGAAGAAACCATGAAACGCCTGTATTCCAAACACCCCTATCAACATTCAGTCATCGGCTCGATGGATCACCTGGATGCTGCCCAGGAAGCGGACTACAAGCAGTTTTATAAAGATTTTTACCGCCCGGATAACGCCATTCTTTCCATCGCCGGCGATATCGATATCGAACAAACCAAAAAACTGGTCGATGTGTATTTCAAAGGTATTCCCCGCGGCAAAGGAGAAATCTTCCGCCCGAAGGTGGTAGAGCCGCCTTTGCGGTCCGAAATCCGCGACACGGTGTACGACAATGTGCAATTGCCGGCCGTCATTTTCGCCTACCACATTCCGGCACAGGGAACACCGGACTACTATGCCGTAAAAATGCTGAACATGGTGTTGAGCCAGGGTGAAAGCAGCCGGATGAACAAAGCCATCGTGGATGAACAACAAAAAGCCGTGGCGGCTTTTTCCTTCGCTTTCGATCTGGAAGACCCCGGCCCCAGCATCATAGCCGCCATTGCCAACATGGGCGTCAACCCCGCCGATCTGGAAAATGCAATGAACGAGGAAATCGCTAAAGTTCAACAGGAACTGATTCCCGAAACCGAGTTTCTAAAAATTCAAAATCAGGTTGAAAATGATTTTGTCACGGCCAATAATACCGTGGCCGGTGTTGCAGAAAGTCTGGCCAACTACGAAATGTACTTCGGCGACGCCAACCTGATCAATACAGAACTGGAGCGCTTCCGCAAAGTGACCCGCGAAGACATACAACGGGTGGCAAAAAAATACTTTCCTCAAAACGGCCGCGTCGTCATCTATTGGTTGCCCAAAGGGAAACAACCGTAACCACGTTTACGAAACTTTAAAAGTTTCGTAAACGTAACTCAACCTTATTCAATTAGATATTCAGATTTCATATATGAAAAATTACCGCATTATACTGGTCGCCGTATTCCTCACGTCGATAGCCTTTATTGCCCAATTACCCGCCCAAAACCAAACCAAGAGCGGTGCGCCGGCCATTCCCGTTCCGACGGGCGATGTGCGCAAAGCTGCACCCAAACCGGGCAGTCCGCCAAAAATCCAGATTGGGAAAGCCGTGACGAACAAACTGGCCAATGGCCTGACGGTCATCGTGGTGGAGAACCACAAGCTCCCGCGCGTTTCATTCCGGGTTTTTGCCGATTACGATCCTGTTCAGGAAAAAGAAGCGGCCGGCTATGTGCAAATGATGGGTGAATTGCTGTCGAAAGGCACCAAAACCCGCACCAAGGCGCAAATAGATGAAGCCGTGGATTTTATCGGCGCCACCCTGTCCTCCGACGGAAACGGCGTATCGGGCGCCTGCCTGAGCAAACACTCGGACAAACAAAGACAATGCCAACGCCATTGCCGGCAACGTCGGCGCCATTCTGCGGTACGGAAAAGACCATCCCTACGGAGAAATAATGACGGAAGAATCGTTGGGCAAAATTACCCTGGAGCAAATCCGGAAACACTATGAAACGTATTTGAAGCCTGGCATTTCCTACCTGGTTGTGGTGGGCGATATTTCCAAAGCCGACGCGATGGCCAAGGCAGAGAAATATTTTGGCAAATGGGCCAACGCCCCGGTACCGGAACACAAATACGCCACGCCGAAACAACCGGAAAAAACAACGGTCAATTTTGTGCACAAACCCGGCGCCGTTCAATCGGTGATCAATATCACCTACCCGGTCGAGTTGCCCAACAATAGCCCGGATGTCATTCCCGCCCGACTGATGAATACCGTTCTGGGCACGGTTCCGCTCAAAAGCTGGGTGGATGCCAACCTGAGAGAAGGGCGCGGCTACACCTACGGCGCCCGCACCTCGCTTTCGCCCGATATTTGGGTGGGCAGCTTCAACGCCAACGCCAGCGTGCGGAACGCCGTAACAGACAGCTCCATTATCGAGTTTTATAAAGAATTGAGCCGCATCCGCAACGAAAAAGTACCGGCAGCAGAACTGCAAATGTTCAAAAACGTGCTCACCGGTCAGTTTTCGCAAGGCCTCGAACAGCCGGGCACGGTCGCCAGTTTTGCCCTGAACGTCGCCCGCTACAAATTACCCGCCGATTATTACGAAAAATACCTGGAGCAACTGCAAAACGTAACCCCGGAACAAGTGCAGGCCATGGCCCAAAAGTATATCCGTCCGGACAACGCACACATCCTGGTCGTCGGGAATAAAGAAGAAGTTGCCGAGCGGCTGAAACAATTTGCCGCCGACGGCAAAGTCAATCTCTACGACATTTACGGCAACCCCGTCAAGGATGTCAAAGCGACCATTCCGGCCGGCGTGACCGCCGAAACGGTCATCTCCGATTACGTAAACGCGATCGGCGGTTTGCAAAAAATCAAAGAAATAAAGGATTTGCAATCCGCCATGACCATGAAAACGCCGGGGCCGACTTTCGACATGAAAATGCTGCAAAAAGGCGGCAACAAGATCGCCATCGACATGGCCATGAACGGGCAGGTGATCTCCCACCGTGTTTTCGACGGCGAAAAGGGCTTCGAATCGGGCATGGGCGGCGCCCGCGACCTGGAAGGCGAAGAACTGGAAGACGTGAAAGAACAGGCCTCGTTCTGTAAAGAAGCGTCCTATCAGACGGGCGGTTACAAACTGACGCTCAAAGGCATAGAGGCCATCGACGGCAAAAATGCCTATATCCTCGAAGTGGAACGCCCCGACGGCAAAAAAACAACGGAATACTACGACATGACCACCAGCCTCAAAGTACGGGATATGACCACTCAACCCGGCATGGACGGTCAGCCCACAAGCATTACCACCGACTATGGCGATTACAAGGCGGTCAACGGTGTGCTCTTCCCCCACAGCATCACGGTATCCGGCCTGTTCCCCGTTCCGATGAAAGGTACGGTCACCGAAATCAAAGCCAATGCCGGCGTAGACGATGCGGCTTTTCAAAAGAAATAGTCTTGCCGGATTTTTTACCGCAAGGAAAAGTACCTTTGCGGGCCGGGGATGAGGGTTGAGCGGGTTTAACGGGTTGAGCGGGTTTAACGGGTTTAACGGGTTTAACGGGTTGAGCGGGTTTAACGGGTT
>JAKLJF010000371.1:0-5242 GCA_023151335.1 Thermoanaerobaculia bacterium
CCATTTCTTTTTCGAGGAGCTGCCAGATGAGTTCATACAGCGTTTTTTGCGGTTTGCCCAGGGGCTTTGCTCCCCGTTCGGCTATCGCGTAGAGATTGTTGACATAATCGGTTTTGCGGACGCTGGTCTGGCCGAACAGGGAGTCGAGTTGTTTTTCTTCGAACAGGGGGATGAACCGTGGCGCGTCTGTACCGGGCAGGATCAACAGGGCGGCATAGAGTACACTGTCAGTGGGCTTGGGGAAAACATGTTGAAAATGCACGAATTCGATTGTCGCTTCGCCGGGCTGAAGTTTTTGCTGCACCGCCTGCCAGCTTACCTGCTGCTGTGCCTGCCCGAGCGTGGCTACTAGGCGGGTCAGTTCTTTTTCCATAGCAATGGCCTGTACTTCGAGGCCGGCAATATAGGCACTGTCGCGGACCAAGGCGGTGTACTGCACCGCCAGGTGCCGTTGCAGGTCTTTCCAGCGTTCAAAAAGCACCTGCGTGCCGGAATCCGCCTGCGCGACCGCCTGATCCACGGCCAGGCGCGCTTGGAGCAGGAAACCCTTATCGAACAACACGTTGTCGTAACAAAGGGTGCCCAGCGCAGTGTTGCCTTTACCGTTTTGTTTGCTCAGCCACGAGTAGATAAAAGCGGCGCTGCGGCGGGTCTTATCTGCAAGTTGTTGCAGTTCGCGTTCGGACAGGTAGGTACAGCCGCTTTTGACGAGGTTTTGTTCGATGGTGTTGGCTTCGGTGAGGGCGGCAATGGCCTGGTCGGTTTTGCCCTGCCGGACTAAGTAGCAGCCCTGGGAAAACAGGCAGGCGGCGTATTCGGGGTGGTTTTTGCCCTTACTGATCGCAAAGTCCTCTTTAGCAGCCTGGAAGAGGGGCTCGGCTTGGGCGGCTCGGCCCGTATTTTCGTACAGCATGGCCAGATATTGCCGGGCGCAGGCCAGGAAATACCGGTGGGTACTTTTAGCAGACTTTTGCCAAAAAGGTATCACTTCCTGGTATATCGAATCGGCTTTGTCGTAATGACCACCTGAAAAATACAGGTCGCCAAGACTATTCAGTGACAGCATGTAATTCGCCGCCTCCTTGCCGTCTGTTTCTTCATAGATGGACAGGCTTTCCCGGAAGCACTTTTCCGCTTCCTCTTCTTTTTCCCAGCCCCAGTAGTTAACGCCTATATTGTTGAGCAGTGAGGCAATTTTGCGATCCAAATAAAGTTTGCTCGACGGCTTTGCCGTTCGATAAATTTGCAGCGCTGTTTGGTACAATTCATCCGCCCGTTCGTATTGACCGATGTAGTAATATAGAAGGGCTAAGCTCGTGAGGCATGCCGGGTAGTCGTAGGTTTGTTGATTATAGTCGCCAAAATTGACCCAGCCGTCGTATTTCCCTTGCAACAATTCTTCCATAGAAGCCTTGGCTTGCAGGTAAAGCGCTTCCGCATTTTTAAAATCGCCCGTTCTGGCAGCCATTTCGCCTTGTATCACCAACATTTGATTGTACAGCATATCCTTTTTGCCGTGTACTTTCTCAAAAATGGCGGCGGCGGCAGTGTAACAGGAGTCCGCCTTTGGATACCTGCCATCATTGCGGTACAGGATACCGAGTTGTTTCAGATCGAGCGCGTATTTCAGGGATGTTTCCCCGTCTTTTTTTCGATGCGCCTCCATGATTTCCAAATGGATCGTCTCCGCTTTGCGGTACTGTTGCGTTTCGAAATAAAAATCGAATATTTTTTTGAGCGAGCCCATCTCTTTGCCCTTGTTTTCCGGGCGCGCGCTCAAAGTTCTTTCTATTGCGACCGCTTCCCGGAACAGTGCGTCGGCCAGGTCAATTTGCCCGACGTATTGCCAGGCTTGCGCCAGGTTGCAGGCTTCCGTGGTGTAGGTGTAGTTCTGTTTTCCGAGCTGGGTTTCCACCAGATCGAGCACCTCTTTCAATACGACAACCCTTTTTTGATATTCAAAGGTCTCATAGTAGTATACTCTGCTCAAATAGCGCAACGTCTCGAAGTAATCGCTGTTCACCTTTCTGTCCTCTGGCCGGTACGATTTAGCGATATCCACGTATTCCTCACATGTCGGTACATTGTTTGGTAGTTTGGATGCCGTCCCGCCATTTCTGAATAGTTTGACCATAATCTGAAGTACCTTGGTATAAACCGGCGGAGGGGTATGTAATTTTTGCCGGACAATACGCTGAGCGGCCTGGAGGGGGATCATGGCGACATCATCCATCATTAAATCAAACTTGAAATTCACACTTCCAGATACGCCACATAAACTATCTACCAAAGCGGTAAGTAGCAGGCTATCCCGAGGCATTGTTAGCTTATCAGCGGATTTTTCGAAGGCTTCCGAAATTTGGACATAACGTTCCTTTAATTGTTTATACCGCTTTTCGTAACACCCATAGCCAATCCAAATCGGGCCGCCGTTAAAATAATAAGTGTGCATGATCCCGAATTTCATTGCAGTCAATCGGTCATACTCTTCCAAATAGGGCAATATAAGTGGTTCCAGTAACTTCAGTTTTTGGGCATTCAGCGAATCCGGCCAATCCCAGGTTTTCAATCGGTTTGGCATTTCGCCGGTAGGAACCCAATTCCAGACAAAAAACCATAATTTGTTTTTTTTCATCAGGGCGTCATGATAACCATAACCCTCACCAAGTTCTTCCCATAGTTTGCCCCAAAGGGTATCTGCCCAAACGCTATCTTTCTTCACATCTACCTGCTCAAACAGATCGAGCAATGGGCTTACCCGAAGGCGATGCAGGTTAATTTGGCTATCGATGAGTATTCGCAACGATGTGTCCATACCGGGTTGCAACCCTCCCGTCCGTTCGTACACCGCAAATAAGCTGTCCATCCGGCGGTAGTTGAAGGTATTTTCCTGGGCCTGGGCTGAAGCGATTAACCAGGTTAGGACAAAAAGAAAATAGACCGGATTTTTCATAGTCATTTGGTTTTCAATTTTTAGTACACGTCCCACCACACTTTCGAGGTCAACTTATCGCCGCCAGGCAGCCGGCTCACCGCCTCTTCGTAGCTTTGTTTGTTGACGAGTTGTTCGGTATTGGGGTAGATCAGGCGGGTTGGGATGAAATCCAGCCCCGGCGGTGGTTGTAGGATGCCAAAGTCGAGGCGGCGCCACTCGCTCCAGGCTTGGCCGCCCTGCAGGAAAAGCGCCAGCCATTTTTGTTTTCCGATCTTTTCTTTCCAGGTACCGGGGGCGGTGTCGTAGTTGACGTCGGGTCGAGCCAGATAGGCGTCGATGTCGGCGGCATCCACCCACCACGCTTCCTGGGAAGCCCGGATGCCTTTGTGGTACCATTCGGCGGCCGAACCGGGTATGGCCGCGCCGCGCTCGATGGCCTCGGCCAGGGTGAAACACACCTCGGCATAGTCCAGGAACAAAACCTGCCCGGCGGGAGCGGCGGCCGTTTCGCTCAGGGTGGAATAGTTCTTCCAGTCGTCGGCGTAATTTTCAGAGGAGGGCAACCCATACCGCTTGCCCTCATACAGACCAGTGTTGAGTGCCGGGGCCGCGTAGCGCGGGATGCGCGGGTCGTCCAGCGCCTTCATCGCATCCATCAGCGGTTTGGAAATGCAATAGGCGGAGTAACCGCTCCATGGAAAATAACCGGCAAACGGACTACTGGGGTTGCTGTTGTCGGGAGAAGGATTAAAGTAGTACACGGCATTTTCATAGTTATTGCTGAAAACGCCACCTGAAAATGCTTTTTCGATGGCGGCTTTAGCCGAAGGCCAATCGCGGTCGGCCATGCGGATAGCTATGCGCAGGGTAAGTGAATTGGCGAATTTTTGCCAATTTTCCATGTTATATAAATACAAAAAATCGGAGTTGGACGCGAGGCCAACCGGGCCGGGAACATCGGGCCGGATTTGAGCGACGGCTTCTTCCAGTTCGCGCAGCAGGTCGTGGTAGATAAACTCCTGTGTGTCGTAGGCCGGGGCGAGCTGATCCCCGATCACCTCTGAATACGGGATGTCGCCCCAGGTGTCGGTCAGGTTTTGAAACAGCCAGGCCTTGAGTATGCGCGCCTGAGCGATTTGATTCGCTGCGTCGCCGTTGGCCTGATGCTTCTCCGGTTCTTCCATACACAGCCGGATTATTTCTTGCAAGTTGAGAATGGAATGGTAGTAGAGTTTAAAATTAACACCGAATGAACTGATTTGATAACGGGAAGCATTGGTGCTTTGATTCTCGGAGAAATACTGGCAATATAAATTCGTGAGTCTCAGGTTTTCACCACCTTGTGCCAGCTGGTTCATCGTATAGTTCAACAGGGCTCCGGTACTTACAAAAACCAACTCGTTGGGATTTTCATTGTACTCTTCCAGTTTTTGACAACCGAGCAGCAACAGGAGGCTTGCTGTGCAGAAAATGATATACTTTTTCATTTCGGGAGATTGAATAGGTGAAGGTTAAAACTGGGCAGTCAGATTGATGCCGAGGGTGCGGGTGGAAGGAATCTGACCTGCCTCCATGCCTTGCACGTTGCCCGAACTGATACCGTTATCGGGGTCGATGTGCGGGATGTTTTTGTGGATAAGCCAGAGGTTGCGGCCCACCACGGCAATTTGCAGCGTTTTCAGCCGGCTTTTCCGAAGCAGGCGGTCGGGTAAGCGATAGCCCAGGCGGGCTTCCCGGAGTTTGACGAAGCCGGCATCGTATATCCGCGTAGCCTGCGCCCCGAAAGATCCGAGGTTGGTTTGCCAGTATTCTTTAGCGGAGATGGTCTTGTCGTTCGGCTTGCCGGTTGCCACCGGACTGCCGTCGGGGTTGAACAAGCGCGTGCCGTTATCGTCGGTAGCCTGCAAGACGCCTGGCAGAGCGGCGCCGGTTTCCCGGATGTTGTTAGCCACCGTTTCGGCCAGCACGCCCGTATACCAGCCCTGTGAAATGGTGCCGGCGGCCATTTTTCCTCCCTTTCGCACGTCGACGAGGAAGCCCAGGCTGAAACTTTTATACGACAAGGTGTTTTGAACGCCGCCGGTCCAGTCGGGCAGAATATTTCCGAGCGATTTTTGGGTAGGGTTGACCATGTAGTACCCGTTTTTCGGGTTTACGATGGGTTTGCCGCTGGCGTCTCGGTAAAAATCGTAGCCGTACAAAGTTCCATAAGATTCGCCCTCCCGGGCGATGAGGTTACAAATCGTAGGTGAAGTGTTAGATATATGATAGACCGTCAGGGAAAGCACCGTCAGGTTGTTGCCCCGG
>JAKLJF010000371.1:5252-5487 GCA_023151335.1 Thermoanaerobaculia bacterium
CATGGTACAATTCCACGATCCTGTTGTCGTTGTGCGCCCAGTTGAGCGAAACATCCCAGCGGAAATCCCTGCTTACCACGGGGGCCGCCGTGAGGGTCAGCTCCAGTCCCTGGTTGCGGATAAGGCCGGCATTGATGTATTTGTAATCGTACCCTTTGCTTCCGGATACCGGCAAGGGGATAATTTGATTGATCGAGTTGGTGCGGTACCACGAAGCGTCGAGGCCGAGGCGGTT
>JAKLJF010000372.1 GCA_023151335.1 Thermoanaerobaculia bacterium
GTTGTTTTTCACCGTGTAGCCGAGTATCCGCGCGCCGATTTCAATGACCAGGTTAAAACACAAATACACGACCAGTATCCGGAACGGTTTGCCCAGACGTTGCCGGTACTTCAGCCCCAGCACACAGGACGGGACGAGGAACAGGAAAACCAGGGCCGAAAATTTGGACAGTTCGTCCAGCAGTATTTCCCACATACCTTAGTTTGGGCACATCGGCGGGCAGGGCGAGGTGAAGTCGTAGTACACTTCCCTGCCGGTTTTACGGTCCCTGGTTTGAAATATGAGCGTCAGGGTATCGTTCCGGATGCCGAGCATCGCCCATACAGAGTCCGGATAGGCAGAGGCGCTATCATTCAGCGCATTTAACATACCCTCCAGGTCGCCCCTGTGGATGCGGAAACCCTCAACGATAAAATTGGTGTCGGTATCGCCGAGGCGCTCGTCGATCATAGTTCTTTCGGCAATCCAGCTGTTTTTTTCTGCCGTTGCCGTCGTCGCGTCGATGCTGTCCACCGCGCGGGGCGTGTCGCCGGTCAGGACGTCCGCTTTTGGGCTGCCGGGTGAAGTGCAGTAGCAGAGGGCTGCGATCAGGGTCAGGAAAAAGCCGGGTAATAAACGGAATTGTTTCATTGGCAAATCGTTTTCGTCATAAATATTGGGGTAAATGTAATGCCCGACAAGAAGGACTTCCAAACTACCGCCCGTTTTTACCACAAAATCAGGTAGAAATACGGGGCAAAACGGGTAGTTTTTGGGGCACTGCCACAGGAATGGACATTTTCGCGCGGACGCCCGAAAAACAAATCAAAATCGCGTCAAACACAAGAGCCTCGGGCTCTATTTCGTCACTTGCACCACGAAAGTTCGGGTGCATTGCACGGGTTTGCAATCGTCGCCCTGGCAATAAAAAGACAAAGTAAATTTGAACTCCATGGGTTTGTTCTTTTCCTTTTTCAGCGTGAACGTGTAGCAATCCGCGTCGTTGGAGTCTTTGCGCCAGTCGGCGCCTTTTATTTTTCCGTCCTTGTTGTCAAGTTCCAGTTTCGGGGGTTTTTTCCGTTCGTTTTCTTTTTTTGCGGGGCTGTCCGCGTCGTGGAAAACGGGGCAGTCCGAACTTTTGGCTTTTTTCTTGGCTTCGTCGATGGCTTTCAGAGCCTCCCTGATGGCCGTGATTTTGGCCTCGAGTTCTTCGATTTTTTTCTCGTCCGATTTTGATTTTCTGGCCTTCTCTTTCAAAGCTTTCAACTGTGCTTCCAGTTCTCCCAAATCGGTTTCCCTGCTGCTGCTTCCCACTTTTTTCTTGTTGGCTTCTTCCAGTCTTTTCAGCGCGTTTACGACGTCTTCATGGGCTAAATCGACGCAGGGGCAATTGATTGAACTGACGTAAACGGCAATGATTTGAGTGCCCTGGTCAGGCACGTTTTCTTTTTCCAGTTTGATGGGATAATCCGGTAATCCGGTACCGGTTTGCGCCGTTTCCGAGGCGTCTTTTCCCGTGCCCGGCTTTGACGAGCGGTTTTGTTCGTCATAATCCGCCGCCACTATTTTAACCGTTACCGTGCCGCATTCGCATTGCTTTTGGTTGTTTCGGTTCTTTTGCCCCGGCCTTTTGTCCTGCGCCTGAATGGGTACGGGCTTATTGTCCGTTAGCACCGGGGGCTGAGCATTTGATTGCCCCGGCGTTTTCGGGGTGTAGTCATTAAAAAACGACTGTATGGCCGGAGCGGGTTTGGGCGGCTCAGGCGTTTTGGGCAATATTTTGGCTTCCGCTCCCACCGCTGCAAACGAATCCCAAAAATCGTCCACGCCTTTGTCCAGCTTCTCCTGTTGAGGCGGCGGTATCTGGTCGAACGTTTTGCCCGTGTTTTGTTCAAACTGCCGGATCGTATTGCCCCGGAAATCCTGTTTTTCATAAGGCTCGCCGCGCAAAGCGGCGGAATAGAGCCAGAACGTCTGCTGGATCACCGCTTCGCGTTCCTTGTCCGGGTTGCCGCTGAACGGCGTGGCGATGGCGCCTTTCGGCTTCAGTTCGTCGTAAGCAAGGGCAATGCGGCTTATAGCGTCGAGCAACAGGGGTACGCCGAGCGCCGGATACTGATCGGGGTTGACGGGCGTAGGTATCAGCGTATTGGTACCGGGTATGGTCGGCAGGGGCGCGAGCAAGCCGTCGGGGCAGTCGGCGGGTACGCTCAGGGTGGTGTGGCCGGGGGAAGGCAGGCCCGGTTCGGGCTTGGGCTTGGGCTTCGTATTGGAAAGCAGGGTTATCGCGTCGTCAAGCGACAAACCTGAACGGGTCGGAACCGTGACGATGCCCGACGCTGCCGTGCCGGCTGCACTCAACGGTTGCGGCGGCGCGGCCGTTATCCAGGAGGACACCGGCGGCATGGCCTCGCCGGCAGGCACGGGCGGCATTCGCACGTCGGTGCAAAAACCCTCAACGGGAATGACTTTCGTTTCGCCCGGGGCCACCGGGACCTGGGGCAGATACGGGATCACGTAGGGCTGGTACTGCCCGCCCGACGGAATGTACAAGGCGTTGCCCGGCGGCATTCCGGCGCCGGGCGGAACATTCGGCGCGCCAAACTGCACGATGACTGGCTGGTCGGTCGGATTGCTGATTGCAAGGTCGGCGACATGCCCCGTGGTGCGTCCGGTACCCGTGGCTTTTGCAGTTTGAGTGACGGCGGGATTTGCCGACGGTGGGGCATCGGTCAGCCGCGCGGCAACGGGCGGCAGCGCCGGCGGCAGCAGCGCCAGAATACCGGTCGCACGACCCACTTTGGTCGCCGCATCCCATATTTGGGCTATGCCATACGTGAACGCGGGCGGGAGCCCCTCGCCGGGCTTGCCGGTAAAGGTCTGGTACTGCTGTTTGGCGCGCGCGCAAAAGTCGGCGGCAGTATAGGGTTTGTCCGGCCCTGCCGATGCGACCCAGACGGTTTGCTGAATGACCGTCTCCCTTTCCCGCTCCGGGTCGCCGCTGAACGGCGTGACGATTTGCCCGCTTTCCTGGAGGCCGGCAGTTGATTGGATGATCTGCCGTACGGTATTCACCAGCGGTGATCGCGGGTCCCAGGTATCCGTCGCCGGCAGGGCGGCGCCCGGCGCGGGCGCGGGCAGGTCGTGGTCGGTGCAGTAGCCCCGGATCGGAACGGTTACTGTGCCGTTTCCCGGTATGCTTGCCCGGGTGGGTTCGGGAACTGCAAACCCCTGGCGTTTGCCCTCCGAAGGGATGAGCGCCGCGGGGATATCGACGTTTTTAGCCGCGTTACCGGCATTTTGCAAAGTCATATCGCCGATATGGCCGGAGCTGTTACCGGTGGCGGTAAAGGACCGGAGCAAAATGCCATCCGGCAATATTCCGCCGGTTTTTATTTGTGCAAAAGCGTTCAGGGCAATGGCGAGCAAAGCAAAAAGTAGTCGGTATTTCATGTTTTTTTATTTTAAACGCAATGATTCCAAAGAACGGCTGAACCGCGTCCCCGCGCTACCAGCCAATGGAACTGAAATTTGAATTTGTGAACTGAAACCAAGCGCCGGGCTGTCTGAATGGGTGGGCCCGGCAGCCTGGAAGAATACCCGCGTTTCCCAATCCAGCGCATATCCGCCGGGCAGTGGCAGACGCAAGCCGCCGCCGGCCCCGGCCCGCCAGCAGTTGTCGTTGAAATCGGCCCCCCGCCTACCCGGATAGTCCGCGCGTATCCGGTTGAACTCAATCATTGTTTCCTGAAAAAACACCCAACGTTTGCCCGCCTGAAAATAGCGGCGCAAGCCGGCGGCGTACAGGGAGGCCTCCAAAGCCGGCGACGCCAAAGGATCGGGGCAATAACCTGATTGCCGGCCCAGGGTCCAGCGCAGTTGCCAGGAGTTGCCGAGATTTAAGCCGAAGGCAGCGGCTAGCGGCGGGTTCCATAATACCGGCGCCGGCGTACCGCCTGGCTGTTCGGGCGCCGTTACAAGCGCCGGTATCCTGCCGGCAAGCCCGTGGAGCATTTGTAATTCCAAACGTCCGGCTGCACCCGGCGGCTGTTGCGGAAACAATTCAATGCCCAGCACATTCGACATGCAACCCTGGCCCCCGTTGTCCACTATCCAAATTTCATAAAAACCGGCGGGCATATTTGTGATCGTAAACGTAGTGGTGTTTGCCAAACCTATGGGCGTGCCGTTTACAAAAACCAGGAAAGGCAGGACGGCGCCCGGAGTAACGACCCGAAGCACTACGCGCCCGTCGTTGGCGCTGGGCGAACTGGGGGGGACGATGCTCACTACCTCGAGGGTCAGTTCTATTTGTATATCCGCTATAAAAACGTTGTAAATATCGGTGCAATAGTTTGTCTCGTCGGTAATAGAAACGCTGAGCTGTCCCGGGCAAAGCCCGGAAAGATTGGGCCCCGCGACGCCGTTATCCCATTGAAAATCGTATTGGCCGGGCGGGTTGACCGCGGTGCTGACCGAACCGTTGCAATTGCCGCAGGTGGCGTTGCCAATGGTAAACAGCGGGGTGAAATTGCAGGGCGCGTCGCTCACCGTGATGTATTGCTCGCAAAGGATCGTATTGCCGCACTGATCCGCTGCGATCCAGTTGCGGATGATCAGGCCTTCACAGGCGAAAAATCCGTCCGTATTATCCGTGAAACTGACGGAGGCCGGTCCAGAGCAAGCGTCCGATGCCGTTGCCTGACCGGTTATTTCCAGCACGTTCTGCTGTCCGCAGTCTACAAAAACAGGCGGCGGGCAATTGGTAAATACCGGCGGCGTGTGGTCAAAAACAGTAATGGATTGCTGACAGGTAGCGGTATTGCCGCAGGAGTCGGCCGTCAGGAAGGTCCGGACGACGACGCCGGAGCAGCCGTTGAATCCGCTGTTGTTATTGGTAAAGCTTGGCGCCGTGGCGCCGTTGCAGGCGTCCTGGGCTTGAGCCATGCCGGTGATGTTCAGGTCGTTTTGCTGTCCGCAGGGTACGCCGAGGGCGGGCGGGCAAAACGTAAACACGGGCGAGGACTTATCGGTAACGGTAATTTCCTGTACGCAGGAAACCGAATTTCCACCCGGATCGGCAGCCGACCAGGTGCGCAGAATGTTTCCGGAGCAAGCGTGAAAGGCCGGTGGGTTATCGGTAAAAACGGCGTTAAGCGTTCCGGCACAATCGTCCTTGGCGTCGGCCTTGCCCGTGAGGTTCAGGTCGTTTTGTTTGCCACATTCCACCGAAACGGCGGCAGGGCAACCGATCTGTGGCGGCGTCGCGTCCTTTACCGTGATAATCTGCCCGCAGCTGACCGCGTTGTCGCAGGGATCGGTAGCCGACCAGGTACGGACGATGACGCCGCCGCAGTCGCCCAGGCCGCTCAGATCGTCGCTGAAAACCTGATCGACGGGTTCCGGACTGCAATGGTCAGTGGCCGTTGCCTTGCCCGTGAGGTTCAGGTCATTTTGCTGGCCCGGAGATACGGTAACGGCGGGAGGGCAGAA
>JAKLJF010000373.1 GCA_023151335.1 Thermoanaerobaculia bacterium
GGTCCTCGCTTGGGAAGTTGATCGCCAACACGGGGTGCTGCAGGTCGTAGGGCAACGAATCGGCGAGCGATTGCGGAGGGGGGGCGGCGTGGTGACAGGGCGCGCCGTCTGCCGGTCCGGCAACCAGCAGCAAAATAGAAAAAACGAGGGCTGACATGAGTAAAATTTAAAACACAGAGCAGCCTTTCGGGGTCATTCTTCGGAAAACACTTCGATTTCGTGTGTTTTTACCACCAGATCGGTGAACTTGCCTTTAAAGCGGGTTGCCCGGACGATATGGTTGTCGATCCAGTGGTAATTGCCGCCCCTGGGTTTGCCAAAAATGATGCCGTGGTATTTGAACCCGTGTTTCACCAGCCATTTTTCGGTGACTTCCCGGTGGGCTTCAGTGCGGCTGGTAAAAAAGAAAATTATATGGCCTTCATCGTACCATTTGTTCAGCATCGATAAGGCGTCGGGGTAGGGGAGGACGGTAGCCATACGTTCCGGTTCTTCGTTGGGTACGTCATCGCATATTGTGCCGTCGATATCAATCAAAAAATTGCGAACCGATTCCGGTAAAACGGGGCTCATGCGCTCGCCTTTCTCGTTAAATAACTCCCGGAGTGCCGGTTCTGGCTGGACAGATTTGTCAGTCATGGTGTGAATTTTACGCAAAGGTAGAAAGGAATTGCCTTTCACAGTGTATAAATGAGTGTAATTCAGACGCAAAGCGGTACATCGTGTAACAAATACGAGGCCAAATAACCAATTTTTGTGGAAAAGAACGGCTGGTGTCATAGCTTTGCGCCGCAATTCAACAAAATTATCTTGAGTGAATTTAACACCCGAACCGGCACTGATCTGTCCGATGCCGCCCGGTGGCTCCGGGCCGGCGAATGTGTGGCCATTCCTACCGAAACAGTGTACGGCCTGGCCGCCAACGCGCTCGATCCGGCCGCGGTGGTCAAAATTTTCGAGATCAAAAACCGGCCCGCTTTCGATCCCCTGATCGTGCACGTGCCGGATGCGGAGGCCATCGAACGGTATGCCATGGATATTTCGCCGCTTCTGCGGGAACTGGCCCGCCGGTTCTGGCCGGGTCCCCTGACGCTGCTGCTGCCCAAACGCGATGTCATCCCCGACCTGGTTACGTCCGGCCTGCCGCGTGTGGGGCTGCGGGCTCCGGCGCATCCGCTGACGCAAGCCCTGCTCCGGCAATTGCCTTTCCCGCTGGCGGCCCCAAGCGCCAACCCTTTCGGCTACATCAGCCCTACCACGGCCCGGCACGTGTACGACCAATTACAGGGTAAAATTCCGTATATCCTCGATGGAGGGGATTGCCGGATCGGGTTGGAGAGCACCATCGTGGGCTTCGAAGATGGGCAGGTCACGGTGTATCGCCTGGGCGGACTCGCCCTCGAAGAGATAGAGCGCGTTGCCGGGCCGGTTCGGGTGACCCTGAACCAAAGCAGCAATCCGGCCGCGCCGGGCATGCTGAAATCGCACTATGCCCCCCGTAAATTATTGATATTGGGCGACATTGATAAAAATCTGTCCCTGTTCAGCCATAAAAAAACAGGAATTTTAGCCTTTCGCCAAAAGCGTTCGCTGCCGGCCGGGGCAGTGGAAATCGTGCTGAGCGAAAAGGGGGATTTGGCGGAAGCAGCGCAACGTTTGTTTGCAGCGTTGCGGAAACTGGATGAATCGGAAGTGGAAGTCATTCTGGCGGAGCCGGTTCCGGATGCAGGACTGGGGAGGGCCGTCAACGACCGGTTAAAGAGGGCCGCGGCGCCTCTTGAATAATCCGGACAATAACGCATTTATTTCACCAACCATATTTTTACATGAAAATGAGTCCTTTCATACAACGCTGGAGCATGTTGCTCTTACTCAGCATTTTCAGCACGTTGGCCCTGGCCCAAACGGCCCTGCGCCTGCCTCCGGGCGTTCAAAAGATCACTTCCGTGGAGGGCATCACGGAATACAGCCTGCCCAATGGCCTCCGGGTACTGTTGTTTCCCGATCCCTCCAAACCGATCATCACGGTGAACATTACCTACAAGGTCGGCTCCCGCCACGAAAACTACGGCGAAACCGGCATGGCGCACCTGCTCGAACACCTTGTGTTTAAGGGTACGCCCCGCCACCCGAACATCCCGCAGGAACTCACCGAACACGGCGCGCGGCCCAACGGCACTACCTGGTTCGACCGCACCAATTATTTTGAAACCTTTGACGCCACCGAGGAAAACCTGCGCTGGGCGCTCGACCTGGAGAGCGACCGCATGATCAATTCGTTTATCGCCCGCAAAGACCTGGAAAGCGAGTTTTCCGTGGTGCGCAACGAATACGAACGCGGCGAAAACAGCCCCGGCGCCGTGCTCAACAAACGGATGATGGCCGCCGTGTACCAATGGCACAACTACGGCCACTCCACCATCGGCGAAAAATCGGATATCGAACTGGCGCCCATCGAGCGGCTCCAGGCTTTCTACCGCCACTACTACCAGCCCGACAACGCCGTGCTCGTGGTAGCCGGCAAAATCGACGAGCAGAAAACCCTGGACCTCGTCAATGAATATTTTGGCCCCATTCCCAAACCCGCCCGCCAGCTGATCACCACTTATACCAAGGAACCCACCCAGGACGGCGAACGCCAGGTAGTGCTGCGCCGCACCGGCGACGTTCAGTTGTTTTCCTGCATGTACCGCTCGCCCGCCGGCTCGCACCCCGATTATGCCCCGCTGACGGTGCTGGCCAACCTCCTCACCGACGAACCCACCGGCCGCCTGTACAAAGCCCTCGTGGAAAGCAAAAAAGCCGTTTCTGTTTTTGGCGGCGCTTCCGGGTACGCAGAAGGCGGCACCACTGGCTTCACGACCGAAATTCGCCAGGATAAATCCGTGGACGAGGCCCAGGCAGCCATGCTGTCGGTGCTGGATGGCCTGAAAGACAACCCGCCCACCCAGGAAGAAGTGGATAAGGCTAAAACCCGTATCCTGAAAAACTGGGAACTGAACTTCAAACAATCCGACCGCATCGGCCTCAGCCTGAGCAATTATATCGGTACCGGCGACTGGCGGCTGGCATTCCTCTACCGCGACCTGGTGGAAAAAGTAACGCCCGAAGACGTGGCCCGCGTGGCCCTGCGCTACCTGAAACCCGCCAACCGAACCGTAGGCTTCTTTCTGCCGGAAAAAAATCCGGACCGCGCCGAGATCCCCGATCCGCCAAGTATGGAAGAACTGCTCAAAGATTACAAAGGCAAAGCGGCCATCGCCCAGGGTGAAGACTTCGACCCTTCACCGGCCAACATTGAAAAACGCACCATCCGCGGCCAACTCCCCAACGGCATGGAATACGCCCTGCTGCCCAAGGAAAACCGCGGCGATGCCGTGAACGCCACCCTTACTTTCCGCTTCGGCACACTGGAAAGCCTGCAGGGCAAAGCCACCGTGGCCGGATTTACCGCCAGCCTGCTCGACCGCGGCACCGCCACGAAAAACCGGCAGCAGATCAAAGAAACCCTGGACCGGCTCAAAGCCCGCGTCAACTTTTTCGGTGGTGCCTCCTCCGTGACGGTCAATATCGAAACCGACCGGGAACACCTCGCCGAAACAATCCGCCTCGTGGGTGAGATCATGAAAACCCCCACTTTCCCGCAGGAAGAATTTGATAAAGACAAGCAGGAATACCTCACCAGGCTCGATGAACAGAAAACCGACCCGAACGCCCTGGCCGGCAACCTGTTCGATCGCATTTCCAACCCCGAATACCCGAAAACCGACCCGCGGTACACCATGACCTTCGGGGAGGAAATTGCCGCGGTGGAAGCCGTTAAGCTGGAGGAGATCAAAGCTTTTCACAAACAGTTCTACGGCGCCGGCAATGCCACGGCTGCCGTGGTAGGCGATTTCGACAAGGCTGAAATTGAAAAAACGCTGCGTGAAACCTTCGGCAATTGGAAAAGCCCGTCGAAGTACGAGCGCATCGCCGAGGACTATAAACCCGTGCCGGCCCGGAATGAGCAGATCCTCACACCCGATAAATCCAACGCCGTTTACATGGCCGGTTTCGGATTCCCCATGCGCAACGACGACCCGGAATACCCCGCCCTCACCATCGGCGGCCAAATCCTGGGCGGCGGCTTCCTGAACTCGCGCCTGGCTACCCGCATCCGCCAGAAAGACGGCCTGAGCTACACCGTGCGCGGCGGCTTCAGCGCCAGCGCAATGGATAAGGATGCCAGCTTCAACGGATTTATGATCTACAATCCGGAAAATCTGGCCAAACTCGAAGTGGCCTTCCGCGAAGAGATCGAACGGGCCGCTAAAGAAGGATTCACGACGGAAGAACTGGAGGCGGCCAAATCGGGCTGGCTCAAGTCGCGCAAGGTCAGCCGGTCCGGAGACAATGCCCTGGCCGGCACCCTGAATGCCTACCTTTTCTACGACCGCGACCTGAACTGGGATGCACAGTTTGAAAAAAATGTGGAGAACCTTTCCCTGGAACAGGTAAACAACGCCATGAAGAGATACCTCGACTATTCGAAAATGATCATCGTAAAAGCCGGGGATTTTAAAAAGGCGGAGAAACCGTAAGGTTGGGTCATTGGTCGTCATTTCGTCATTAGTCGTCATTGGTCGTCATTGCGTCATTAATCGTCATTAATCGTCATTGCGTCATTAGGGTGCATCATAAATGACGCAATGACGATTAATGACGACTAATGACGCAATGACACAATACCCCCACCTCACATCCGCATCATCGCGGGTATTTCTGTCGATGCTTCTATTTTATTGAAAAAATCATCCAGGTACCGGATCATTTGATCAGCCGTATATTTGGACAGGTGTTCCGACTTGCACAAGGCGTATAGCCCTGCCCGGTGTTTCAGCAGGGTTTGCCTGGCATAAAGGATGGAATCTTCGGGCAGATTGCCGGCCATCAGAATGCGGTCACGCACTGTTTCGAGTCCGGTTCCGGATGCGGGAGAGGCGTAAGGGGCGTTGACCAGGCCGCAGAAATCGAAATCGTAAGGGATGGCCAGTATCTTTTCTTCGGCATTCGGTTGAATGAACCGGACGTTGCGCTGCATTTCGAAATCCCAATCGGTATTTCCGATCATGTACTGAAACAGGGTAATGAGGGCGGCCTGACGCATGTCGAGTTGTTCGGTAGTGACGCCAAAACGATCCAACGGTTTACCGCCCAGGCGGGCAGCGGCTTCTTCCTCATCTTCTATAAAAATGGCCATAAAGGTCCGCGGCTTCGGGCGCTTGGTTTCCTTGTCTACCAAAACCAGTTTAACCAATCGCGCCCGGAGGCTGGTATTGGTCATTTGTTCAAACATCCGGTAGGCCAGATACTCCTTTACCAGTAATTCATTGCTTTCCGTGCCCTTGTTCATCGGCAGCGCCACCTTGATCTCGTTGAGCGAATCAAGTCCCTGTGCCTGAAGGGTGTTCTTT
>JAKLJF010000374.1:0-5171 GCA_023151335.1 Thermoanaerobaculia bacterium
CGGCCTCCGGTTCCTCGTGGTGATCGTCGATGGCGCCGATGTACCGCTCAACGCGGTTCTGGTCGAGCAGGTACTCATGAGGTGTCCGGGTAGCGCCATAAGTGCGGGCAATTTCCTGCGTTTCATCATACAGATAAGCGAAAGGATAATTTTTTTCCCTGGCCCGTTTTTGCATGCCCTCGAAACTGTCGCCGGGAGAGACGGCCTTGTCGTTCGGATTAATGGCCACTACGGGGTAACCCAGCGGAGCATATTTATTATGCAGTTCGATGAGGCGATCCTGGTAGGCTACGGCATAAGGGCAGTGGTTGCAGGTGAACACCACGATGAATCCTTTGGCATTTTCAATACCCGCCAGGGAGTAGTTCTTGCCGTCCACGTTTTTCAGTTTGAAATCGCGGGCCTGGTCGCCCACGTGATACCCGTCATGAACGGGGTAAGTGAAACACCAGGCGATTAAAGCGACGCCAAGGAGAAGGAGGACTGGTAGTCTTTGCATAACTGGTCAAGTTTTAGTTTAAAGATGATAGACAACGATCAAACGGGCTTGGGGATACAAATTTACGCACAAATCGAAAAACAAAAATCCGGCTCATGGGTTGCAAGCGGAATAGGTGATCAATAAATCAGTTCGATTTTTTCTCTTATTGAATCCAGCGTTTCCATCAGGTCGAGCGTAAAGCCGAGGGGTACGCGGTCGCTTTCCAGCAGGCCGCTGGACACACATTCCATCACGTGCGCCGCCTCGAAGTGGTAGCCCCAGCCTTCGTAGGGGAATTCCGCTTCGCGCCGGGTTTCCTCCCGGCCCTCGTAGTGCGATACGGTTATTTTTTGTGTGTGATGCCAGCGCGGGTGCAGGTAAATAGCGCCGTCGGTTCCGTAAAGCCAGGCTTCCACGGGGGTATTTGCCGCCACGGTAGAGTGCCCGATCGCCAGTTGATTTCCGGGATACCGGAAAGTAAACGCGCAGGACTCATCCACCTCGGTTTGGGTAAAAATGGCGGCGGCCTGTACGTCTTCCGGCAAGGGTTTGCCTAAAACAAACAATGCCAGCAAGGCGGGATAAATACCTATGTCCAGCAAAGAACCGCCACCGAGGGCTTTGCTGTATACCCGCGAATGTGGGTCGAAAGGCATGTTATAACCAAAATCGGCCTTTACCGTATGCACCCGCCCGATCTCTCCCTGTTCGGCCAGGGCCAGGGCGTAATCGACCGCGGGGATAAATCGCGTCCAGAGCGCTTCCATGAGAAAAGCGCGGTTGCGGTGCGCGGCGTGCACCATTTGCCGCGCCTCGATCAGATTCATGGCAAAGGGTTTTTCGCACAATACCGGTATGCCATGTTCGAGACACAACAATGCATTTTCGGCGTGTAATACGTGGGGTGTGGCGATGTATACCGCGTCGAGGTCGGGGCATGTCGCCATATCTTTATAACGACCAAAAGCGTGTGTGGCGCCGTATTCACCGGCAAAATCCCTGGCCCGTTCCAGGGAAGTGGAAGCCACGGCATGCAACCGGGCATTGGGCAGTAAGCGCAGGTCTTCGGCGAATTTACGGGCTATTTTGCCCAGGCCGATGATCCCCCAATTGAATGGTTTTTCCATATCAGATTTGACTAATTTGGATAAAAATTAAAAATATTTGAGTCAAAACGATTTGCGTAGCAAGAATACGATGTTTATTTGTCAGGCTTTATTTAATCATTTTTCTAACCAATCAATTTTTCTGTATGAAGAGGTTTTTACTCGCACTGGCGTTGCTATGCGTAGGCGCTGGCTTCGCCCTGGGGCAAAGGACCGTTACCGGCAAGGTGACGGATGAAAATGGAGAGCCGCTTATCGGCGCAACCATTACGATCCCCGGTACCAATCTGGGTACCAAAACGGACCTTGAGGGCGCTTTCCGCCTCAACGTCCCGGCCAATGCCACGGCATTAAAGTTTTCTTACACCGGTTATGCCTCCAAAGAAGAACCGCTGACGGCCAGCAACGTGTATGACATCACCCTGCAGGTAAATGAAAACATCCTGGCGGAAACCGTCGTCACGGCCTTTGGCCAGAAAAAGGACAAAAGTAACCTGGGCTATTCCGTTACGGAAGTGACCGCGCAGGAACTCACCACTGCGCGCACCACCAACGTAACGAATGCGCTGGCTGCCAAGGTGCCCGGTATCCGGGTGTCCGGCACGGGGGGGTCTTTTACCGGTTCCAGTATCATTATCCGTGGTTTCACCACCTTTACCAGCAGCAACCAGCCGCTCTACGTGGTGGACGGTATCCCGATTGACAACAGCGGCGGCGGCACCCCGTTGCAAAACGGCCCGGCGTTGTCCAACCGTGCCATCGATATCAACCAGGAAGATATCGAAAGTATCAGCGTACTCAAAGGCGCTGCTGCCACAGCCCTCTACGGCTCGCGCGCGGCTTCCGGTGTGATCCTGATCACGACGAAAAAAGGCCGGGCCGGTCAGAAAAACTCCGTAACCTACACGGCCAACTACGCCTTCCAGGAAGTGAACCGTTTCCCGGACTATCAGAATGAGTACGGACAGGGCGCTGGCGGTAATTTCAACCCGGCTGCCATCTCCTCCTGGGGCCCCCGTATCCAGGGACAAAAAGTGATCCTGCCGCCCAGCTATCGCAATAAACTGATCAGCCCCGACGACTCCGTCAGGCTCACGGCTTACCCCGACAACGTGCGCGATCTGTTCAAACGCGGCAGCAACATGCAGCACAACCTCGCCTTCCAGGGCAGCAAAGACAATATGACTTACCGTCTTTCCCTGGGTTACCTCGATGATCAGGGCGTACTCGACAACAACCGCCTGAAACGCTACAACATCGGCGCCAATGCCGCTTACGATGTTACGAGCAAACTGAACGCCTCCATATCTTTCAACTACGTCAACAACACCTCCGACCGGACGCAACAGGGCAACCAGTTGTCCAACCCGCTGTTCCGCTCCTGGTTCACGCCCCGCAGCTGGGACCTGACCGGCTTGCCGTTTGAGGACGCTGCCGGCAACCAACTGCACTACGATGCGGCAGTGGACAACCCACGCTGGAGTATTAAAAACAACCTGTTCGACGACCGCGTCAACCGTTTCTTCGGCAACTTCGGCCTGCGCTACCAACTAACCAACTGGCTCAGCGCCGATTACAAAGTGGGCGTAGACTATTACAGTTTTGACCGTGCCGGTTACGATCAGATCGGTATCCGCGGCAGCGGTAATACCAATTCGCAAAATATCGGCGGTATTCTCGAAGGCAACACCATTTCCAGGGTGCTGAACTCTTACCTTACCCTTACCGGCACCCGCCGGGTGGGCCGGGATTTCGACCTGTCCTTCGTACTCGGCCAGGAAACAGTGGACGATTATTCCAAAAGCACCCAGATTATCGGCCGCAGCCTGACCGTGCGCAATTTCCGCGACCTGGACGCCAATACCACGACTTATGTGCCCAGTTACGGCATCAGCCAGGGCCGTATCATCGGCGCCTTTGGTAACGCCACGGCAGTGTACCGCAACTTCGCCACGATCGACCTGTCGCTGCGGAACGACTGGAACTCCACCCTGCCGAAAGGCAATAACTCCTATCTGTATTATTCCGTGGCCGGAACGGTGAACCTGACCCAGGCCATCCCTTCGATCAAATCGAAGTGGCTTAGCCTGGCCAAGGTCCGCGCCAACTACGGGCGGATCGGCCGCTCCAGCCTGCGGTATTCCACGGATACTTACTATTTGACGGCCGGCCCGGGCGACGGTTTCGGCCCGGTTATTCAATTCCCGTTCAAAGACCTGCCCGGCTTTACTTTGTCCAACTCGGCAGGCAATCCGGAACTGGAGCCGGAGTTCACAACCACTGCCGACCTGGGTATCGACCTTTCGGTGCTGGATGACCGCCTCAGCCTCGAACTCACCCGCTACCAACAAAAAACAACAGGCGTTATTCTGGATGTGCCCAACTCTTCGGCCGCCGGTATTTCTACGGTGACCCGTAATGCGGGCAGCCTGGAAACCAAAGGCTGGGAAGCGGCGCTGACCATTACGCCGGTCAAAACCAAAGCCTTTACCTGGAGCTCGACGTTCAATTTCAGCCAGTTCAAATCCATCGTGCTCGACCTGGCGCCGGGCGTGGACAATATCTTCCTGGGCGGCTTCGTAACGCCCAACATCCGCCTGGTGGAAGGCGACGAATACGGCCAGATTTACGGCAGCGCTTACAAACGCGACGCCAACGGCAATCTGTTGCTCACCGCCAACGGCTTCCCGCAGCCAACCGCCAACGTAGTAAAGATCGGCAACCCGAACCCGAAATACACGCTCGGTATCAACAACAATTTCAACTACAAGGGCCTGTCGCTGAACGTGTTGCTCGATATCCGCGAAGGCGGCGACATGTATTCGCGTAACCTGGCCGACATCCAGCGCAATGGCGTCGGCATTGAAACCGCCGAATTCGATCGCTTTAACGCCGACGGTACGGTAGCCACGCCTTACAAGTATGAAGGTATTTTCGACGCTGGCACGCCGAATGCCGGCCAACCCAACAGCGGCGACGTGGAAAAACGCCTGACCGCCGAGCAATACTGGGGCAACTCGGGCAAATTCGTGGCAGCCGAAGGCTTTATTTACGGTGTATCCTGGTTCCGCGTACGCGAAGCTGCCCTGAGCTATTCGTTGCCCAAACGTATGCTGGACAAAACGCCCTTCGGCGCGCTCGAACTCGGTATTTTCGGCCGGAACCTGTATCTCAGTTCTCCGGACCATCCGCACCTCGACCCGGAACAAAACGCGCTTGGTATCAGCAATGCCTCGGGTCTTGAATTCAACGCCCTGGCTTCCATGCGTACTTATGGTATCAACCTGCGCTTGACCCTTTAATTTCAGGTAAGGGAAAGTACCGATCATCTTGTTTCAATCACAAAACATTTAAAAACAGGGATTTATGCAACTGAATAAGTTCTTCAAATATACGATGCTGGTGTTGGGTGTGTCCTTCCTGCCCGCGTGCAAGGATTATCTCGACATCAATGTGAGCCCCAACGCGGTGCTCGATGCGCCCATTGAACAGCTGTTGTTCTCCTCTTCCACCACGGTGGGCTTTTTTTCCGGCTCCGACCTGCACCGCTTCAGCGCCTTATTGGCCCAGCAATTCTCCGGTCA
>JAKLJF010000374.1:5181-5455 GCA_023151335.1 Thermoanaerobaculia bacterium
CCAGGGCGCAACCACCCAGACGCAGGAATACGAGCGGTATAACATCCAGGGTTCCGACCTGAACAACGTCTGGAACCTGGCTTACGCCACCATTCTCAGCGACCTGGAACTGGTCATTCAAAAAGCAGCCACGGAAAACAGCCCCCACTATGCCGGTGTGGCTAAAATCCTGAAGGCTTACATGTATCAGCTGATCGTGGATGCCTGGGGGAAAGCGCCTTACTCGCAAGCCTTGCTGTTCACGGCTAATACCCAGCCGACATTCGACGACGGC
>JAKLJF010000375.1:0-363 GCA_023151335.1 Thermoanaerobaculia bacterium
AAAGTGCGGACAAGGCAGGATAAAATAAAAGTTATTCCACTGAATAACTGTCCAAATGTACCTTGCTTGTGTCGTTTATCCAAATATTTTTTTGCGTTACCTTGTTTTTCGCACACCGATGCCGCAAAAGTGCTATATGTTGCCGGCAGATGCCTGGACTGATATTGCAGGAACAGGACAAACATTGCATTTACGTAAAAAAATTTGCATGTAACTTTGAGCAGCGTGTGGGTGTTGCGCCGGTTCGGAAGAGTGCGGAGGGTATGACGTGCGCCGTTCCGCATAGTTTGGTGGTGCTTACTTTCCATTACTGTATTATCTTTGTTACGATGATGCCGTGGTTCCCGTGTTGTACCCAAATTC
>JAKLJF010000375.1:373-5455 GCA_023151335.1 Thermoanaerobaculia bacterium
TTTTTTCCGATTTCCGCGATAGCCAGGCAGTGGGCATACTGGTCAGTTTTTTATTGTTGTGCGGGGTGCTGGCCGATCTGTTTTTGCTTCCGTTGCTGCTGATAAAAGCGCCCCGAAAGGAGCATATTGAAAGATAAGCGATGTGCGGAACGAATGCCACATTATCTTTGTCAGGTTGATGCCGTGGTTCCCGTGTTGTACCCAAATTCAAACTCCATGCGCACACCACTTCAGGTTTTTGGCTGTGCTGCCATCTTGGCTGTATTGTTGACTTGCCCGGCTCAGGGCCAGGAGTACAGCCGATTGGCCGGTTTTAACCCGCGTTTCGAAACATTCACCCTTCCCGGCGAAGACGGAAGCAATAACGTGCAGTGTATTGTTCAGGACAGCACCGGATTTGTGTGGTTTGCCTCGATGAAAGGTCTGCACCGCTTCGACGGCCAGCATGTTGTGACCTACCGCCATGATCCGAAAGACCCGTTTTCCATTGCTACCGACTATATAGAATGGGTCTGTCCGGGCCGGAATGGCATACTTTGGCTTGGTCACGGCGAGGGGGTTAGCGCGTTTGATCCCCGCACGGAAAAATGCGTCCACTACAGCCGGGAGGCGCCGGATCCCCAAAAACGATTGATAGACAATCGGGTGTCGGTGATCGTCGAAGACACGGCCGGAATGATCTGGATCGGTACTTCAGGCGGGCTGGACCGGCTTGATCCGCGCGACGGCACAGTCAGGCATTTTACCCGGAAAGACGGCCTGAGTCATGATCTGGTGCGCTCCTTGTACGTGGACCGGCGCGGCACCCTGTGGGCAGGCTGCGGCACGCCGTTTGATTTGAGCGATGCCGCGGGAAAAATGGGCGGGCTGAACCGGTATAACCCGGACGGTACATTCACGTCCTTTTTACACGATCCTTCCGATCCGAAGAGTCTGGCCAACAACCAGGTTCGCGCTATTTTCGAAGACAGCCGGGGGCAGTTTTGGGTGGGTACCAGTGGCGTCGGACTGCACCGCATGGACCGCAATACCGGCGCTTTTACGCGCTTGCCTTTCGACCCGGCGCATCCTTCCCGCCTGGGCAGCCCGGTATTGCAGCGAAATACCCCCCGCTTTCCGCCTTTCTACCACGTGGGTTTTATTTCCGAAGACCAGGACGGGCGTTTGTGGATAGGCGCTATCGAAGGCGGGTTGAATGTGTATGATCCGCGGGACAACGCGATGAAACATTTTGAAATGGCAGAGGGCATGGTCGATAGCCTGCAAACCAACTACCCGTGGCATTTTTGTCAAACCCGCGATGGCGCCGTTTGGCTGGCCAGCGCGGGGCTCGGCGGAAAAGTATTCCGGGTGAGAAACTGCAACGTCTTGTTTCCATACTATGGCCCCCGCCAACTGGGCGCATCGCCGGCGACTATCCCCGGTATTTTAAAAGATGCCGGCGGAAACATCTGGCTTCAATTGCGGGATAAGTTCAACGGAATAGGCTTGTTCGACCGCAAGGGAAACCCCTTGAAACGATTCCGGTACGATCCGCCGCTCGACACCATGACTTTTCTTGACTTTGAAGATTTGGGCGCCGACCCGTGGGGCAATATATGGGCCAGTACGCCGAAAGGCTTGTACCGGCTCGACCAAAACCGGATAAACGACAAAAACGCGGCTTTTGTCCGGGATACTACCCTCCGCGGCAATGATCCTTTCTCCTTACTTTGGTTACCATACTTCGACACACTAGGCAATACCTGGATACCCACATTCGGAAAAGGGCTTTATCTCCTGGATCGCCAAAAAAGACGTTATCTTTTTAGGCATGATCCCGCCAATGACCGCACTATTGGCGGCGACCTGGCGGTGAGTGTATTTCAGGATAGCCGGGGGCGTATTTGGGTACAAGGCGGAGGCACATATATCGACCGGCCAAGTCCCATGTTTTTCGACCTGTTTGAACCCGGCCCACAAGGAGGAGGCGTCTTCAAACACTTTCTGCCGCCGGGCGAAATGGGCAATCCGGGCTGCCCTATTGAGGACGACAGCGGGAATTTCTGGTTTGTCGCCTTTCCAAACGGCATCAGGAAACTCAATCCCAACAACACCCGGGAATACAAGGCTTTTACCGTCGCCAACAGCACGCTCTCATCAGACCACGTCACGGCCATGATAAAAGCGCGGGACGGGAGGATATGGATGACTGCCAACAATTTTATCATGGTGCTGGACCCCTTAACCGAATCCATTTACACCTACTCCACCCATCATGGCGTACAAAACCTCGCCTGGACCTGGATGACGGGGTTTGCGCGGGGGGCTGACGGTGAGATTTTATTCAGTGGCGATGGCGGGTTTCACGCCTTTTACCCGGAGCAGGTTTCCCGTTTTACACAGAGCAATATTCCACAAATCCGGCTCACCCGCCTGAGTGTGCTCGGTACGCCGGTCACCCCGGAGCGGAGTCCATTATTGAGTCTGCCGGTTTGGGAGACCCGCGAAATCCGTTTGCCCTTTGAGCAAAACCAGTTTTCTTTTCATGTCTCGCTCTTCGATTTTTACGGCGACGAACTGACCCGGCTGGAATATCAGCTGGAAAACTATGATCGCGGTTGGCGAAACGACCTGCGTCAGGGAGAAGCCACCTACATAAATGTGCCGCCCGGCCACTACGTTTTCAGGGTGCGGGGTATGAACAATATTGGCGTGCGGGCCCGGGAGTTGCAGATTTCCGTCACCGTCCTGCCCCCCTGGTGGCGCAGCTGGTGGGCATATACCTGCTGGACGCTCCTGATCGCCGGTGCGTTGTATGGCTTTTACCGTTTCCAATTGGACAAAAAGCTGGAGCACGCCGAAGCAGTGCGCCTGCGCGAACTCGATGCCGTAAAAACGAAACTGTACACCAATATCACCCACGAATTCCGCACCCCGCTCACCCTCCTGATCGGTCCGGCGGAGCGCCTGCTGGAGAAAAAAGAACTGGGTGAGGAAGTGCATAACATTTTGCAGATCATCCGGCGCAACGGCCTTCGTCTGCTGGCGCTTGTCAATCAAATGCTCGACCTGTCCAAACTGGAAAGTGGCAAAATAACCCTGCACCTTGTACGGGGCGACGTAGTGGGTTATCTCCGGTATATCATGGAGTCCTTTGACTCGCTCGCAAAGGATAAAAATATCCATTTGCATTTTCAGTCAGATCCCGAAAGTCTGCAGATGGATTTCGACGAAGAACGTTTGCAGCAGATCATCAGCAACCTGCTTTCAAATGCCCTGAAGTTCACGCCTGAAGGCGGCCATGTGTATATACGCCTGGAGCAAAGCGCCGCCTGGAGCAGGAAGAGTCCCGCCCTTGCCCGCGACGCCGGCGTATCTGCTTACCTCCTCATTTCCGTTCGCGACACCGGTATCGGAATTCCGGAAGATAAATTGCCCTTTATTTTCGACCGGTTCTACCAGGTCGACGATTCGTATTCCCGTGCCGGTGAAAGCACGGGTATCGGCCTGACGCTGACGAAGGAACTGGTAAAGCTGATGCAAGGCGATATCGAGGTGCAGAGCCGGCCCGGATGGGGCACGGAATTTACGGTTGCCCTGCCCATCCGGCGGGAATCACCGGATGTTTTGAGTATCCCACATGCCGGCGAGGGGAAAACCGGCTCCCTTCACGAGGTAACCATGCCTGCCGGCAAAAACGAGCCTTTAAGCGGCCATGGCGACAGCGAGGCCCCCCTGGTGCTGCTCGTAGAGGATAACGCCGATGTGATAACTTATCTCGGTTCCTGCCTGGACGACTACCGCCTTGTGGCGGCCCAAGATGGCCGGGAAGGCCTCGACATGGCCATTGATACCGTTCCCGATATCATCGTCAGCGATGTGATGATGCCCCGGATGGATGGCTTTGAACTGTGCCGCATGCTTAAAAAAGACCTGCGCACGAGCCATATTCCCATTATTCTGCTCACGGCGAAGACTGATATGGAGGCCAAACTGGAAGGACTGGAGCACGGCGCAGACGTTTACCTGACCAAACCGTTTCACAAGGAAGAATTACAGATCCGCGTCCGGAAGTTACTGGAAAGCAGGCGCCGGCTCCAGCAGTACTACCAGATGACAGCGGGCCTGGGCGGGAGCGTTACCCCCGCCAGCGAGCTTCCACCCGGGAGTGAGCAGGAAAACGCTTTTGTCAAAAAGGCCCGTGAAACGGTAGAAGCCCATCTCGACGACCCGCATTTCGACGTGGTGAAACTTTGCCGGGAATTGGCCATGAGCCATTCGCAGGCACACCGCAAATTATCGGCCCTGACCGGTTATTCGGCGACCTATTTTATCCGGTACGTCCGGCTGACCAGGGCCAAAGAACTGCTGCAGCACCCCCATTTGAGTATCACCGCCATTGCTTTCGACTGCGGCTTCAACGACCCCGCCTATTTCAGCCGGGTGTTTAAGCAGACCTTCGGAATGACGCCCAACGAGTGGCGGGAACGCAATTTAACGGCGTAACTACATTACTATTACTGCAAATACATAGTCAGGACATGCGAATGGTCTGTATGTCCTGTCGTTTGGTCTCTCCGTCCAAGCGTAGAAACAAGGGGCGCTTGCATATTTATGCCGTGGATTTAACCCGCATTCCGCCACTTAAAATTTTTCATCACAGGATTCAACATCTTTCCAGTTTCGATGCACTACAGGGTAAGGTACTTCAAAGTTATCCTTCAACCCCCTTTATCAATAAAATCTTTATTCTATGAAAAACATAATTGTAAAATGTGCGTCGGCCCTCATGGCTCTGCCTTTCCTGGTCTTCTTCTCCGGGCCGAGTCCCGATTCAACGCATGCGCCACAACAATGCGTATGGCTCCAGAACCAGGGCTTTAACGTCTGTGGTCCCAGAGGCTGTGCTCCCGCGCCTGCAATAGCAGAGATTTCAGCGGCCGCCCACTGGCAATTACACTCGGATAACAATCATCGTCGGGTTTCTTCTCAATTGGAACCAACAGTAGGTGGCGGATGCGAAGGCCAACGAATGCTGCGTATTCGTTGTCAAGGCAATGAAAGCGGCGTTTATCAAATTTTTAATCCCCGTGTTAAGCG
>JAKLJF010000376.1:0-5131 GCA_023151335.1 Thermoanaerobaculia bacterium
ACGACGCGCTGGAATTATACCCTAACCCGGCCAGCCAGGAAATTACCCTGCGTTACGGCGACCGGACGCCACAAGAGATCCGCCTCCTCGCCCCGGATGGACGACTCCTGCACCGCGTATCCCACCCGCAACCACAACAAACCCGGCTACCGGTCGGCGATCTGCCCGCCGGCGTTTACCTTGTACAATTATTCACCGGAACGTATGTATCGTCGCGGGCAGTAGTCATCCGCAAAGAGTAGTTTTTTATTCTATAACCCGAGAGGTTTGGTTCGACGGTCCGGCGGCAAGCGCCGGGCCGTTTTTTATACTTATTTTCGCCCGGCCCCTTACTCAAATCAACACATCAACACATCAACAAATCAACATAATGCTCCCTCCCAACGACTACTACCGTCTCGTGCGCGACACCTTCCGTGCCCACGGCAAACCCGATGTAGCCCAGGGCCAGATGGCCTATATGCGCCAGCAGTTTGAATACTTTGGCCTGAAAATGCCGGCCTGGACGGCCCTCACCAGAGAAATCACCCAAAAGCAGGGTATCCCTGACGGGGATGCCCTGCAGGAGCTCGCGCGCCTGTGTTTTGAAGACGAACACCGCGAAATGCAGTACTTTGCCCTGGAGTGCGTACAAAAAATGGTGAAAAAACAGCCGGCGGGTTTCATTGATTTTCTGGAAGAACTGATCTGCACAAAATCCTGGTGGGATACCGTGGACTGGATCGGCACCAAGATGGTGGGCGTGCACTTTCAGCGGTATCCCGAACTCATCCGGCCGGTAACCGAACGCTGGATGGCCTCCGGCGAGTTGTGGCTGCAGCGGGTTTGCCTGATCTTTCAGTTGATGTACAAAGAAAAAACCGATGCCGGGCTGCTATTCGGGTATATTCGCCAGGTGGCGGGCTCCAAAGAATTTTTCCTGCAAAAAGGCGCGGGTTGGGCTTTGCGGCAATATTCGAAAACCAATCCCGACGCGGCGCGGCGCTTTCTGGCCGAAACGACCGTGGCGCCGCTCACGCGGCGGGAAGGGGGGAAATATTTGTAATGAGCAAACAGCCGAATTCAAAATTCCTCATCAGCGCGGCATATATACTACTTTTATATTTTGCCGGAACGCCCCCGCGTTTCCCTGCAACAAATAGGCGCCGGCCTGCAGACCGCCCAAATCAAGTCGCAGGCTGTAACGGCCGGGCGTCAGTTGTTGGCTGCCGTCGGCCAGTATTTTCACCGTTCGACCGGTGGCCATTGAGAGCAGTCGCAGGGAGACCGGCGCCGCATCAGGCAGTTCGAGGGTAACGGTAGCGGCGTTTTCTATTATGGTGGGATGCACGCTCAGGGCAGGCTGTACCGTGGCAGGATCGGCTACGGACGTGGTCATTTTGACAAAATGAGCAGTGATGGTATCGGCCCCACTCAGTTTAAGGGTCACATTGGCGAGCGAATCGCCGGGCAGGAATGTCTGATTTGTAGCGAGCCACCGGTCAAACAGAAAGCCGGAGGTAGTGTCGTACAGGGCCGACAACTTCAGGTCGATGCCGCCGAAATAGGAGCCGGCATAAGGCAAATCTTTGATAGTCAGCGAGTTAACTTGCAAATGGGCAAGACTGTCGGGGTCAGCATCAAAAGTAACTTCATAAGGGCCGCTGAGGTTGTAGCAATCGATCATGCCACTGGCCATGGCATTACATCGGCGCGTGATGAAGTCGCGGAGGCGTTGTACATTGGATTGCCAGTGGTCATAGTCGCCACCCCAACGGGCCGTGTGCCGGGTCATTTCCGGCGCGATGCGGTTAGCCACGGTGTCAAGGTACGATAGCATGTTGTCGCAGCTGAACACGGTGTTCATCAGGTCGATGTAGCGGGAAATGTAATATTGTTTAAAGCCGGGGTTTACAGTGAGTTGGCGCAGCAACCGGATATGGCCCTCGGGGTCGGAGAAATCATCCAGGTATTCGGGATTGCAGGGCAAGGCCGCAGAGGAGGTGTCGGGTATATTGGTGTAATTGATGTAGTAGCCAAAGGTGGCGTCGTTGTCCCAGAGGATGTAGCCCCATTTACGGTGCCCGCCGGCAGGGTTGAGGCCGCGCCACCAGCCGGTGTTGTAGTTGAGCCAGTCAGAACACACGGTCACGGAGTTGACAATGACATAGTCCACCAGGCTGGCCACGTCCAGTTGGGAGGCCACGAAATCAAATTTGGCCTGGTCGGCCATGCTGTTGAACTGGATGTACTGATACAGCGATTTCCAGTTTTGCAGGGCTTTGTTGCCGCCGTATTCGGCCCAGGTATTGCCCCAGGTGAGGATGTACTGGATGTCGTATTTACCCTGTCCGTAGTAATATTCGGTGTAGTCGTGGTCGTCGGGGATTTCGCGCAGGTCGTACACGCCCCAATACTGGCCGTCGATGTACACGATGGCTTTTTCGGAAAGGCGCAGGTCGAGGTGCAGGCCGCCGCGTTTGGCCAGGTTGTGCACGTAGGCGTCGCGCAGGTGGGCGCAGCCTTCGTGGGCGGGCAGGAAATTACCGGGGTAGTTATCGTCGCCGGCGGCGCGCAGGATGAGCCGCTGGAATTCGTCGCGGTCCGACATCGTAAAGATTTTTTCCTCCAGGGCATTGTTATAGCCCATTTCGTCGCGGGCGATGAGGTCGATGCTGCGCTGGTCGTTCACCCAGGAGTCCTGGCCGTGGCTGTTGAATTCGCCGTAGCTGCGCGCCTTGCGCTGACCGTACTGGTCGAAATATTCGATGGATCCATGCGGGCGCAGGTCTTTGTCGCCATTGGCCAGGTCGCGGAGCCGGTAGCCGGCCACGGAAACCACGGGTAAGGTGTGCGTTTCGTTGATAAAATACGTGGCGTACTCCACGAAGCCGGGTAGTTGGGTCGTGTCGGGGCTGATCGCCATAGCCTTGAGTACGGCGGTGGATTTCAGCGTAATGGGGCCGGTGTACATTGTTGAAGCAGCCGAAGGTTCAGTGCCGTCGAGCGTATAGTACAAGGTGGCGCCGGGTTCGTTGTTGGTGAGGGCGACGGTGACGGAGTCGGTGTAAAACCCCGCCGGCATGTCGAAGTCGGGCCGGTTGGCAAAGCCGGAAAAGCGGGGACTGTTATTATTGGTGCCGCCGGGGACAGGCCCGGTGAGGATCACCCAGGGCGTGCCGCCGTCGGTAGCGCGGCCGCGCGACTGATCCAGTTTGGTTTTATTGATGGTCACCTGATCGATCACAATTCCCGAAGGATTGGCCAGCAGCAGGCGTTCGGGATCATTTTTGGTTTGCGTTAGCCTGAAATTGGTGTGCAAACCCAGGCTCATGGCCGTGTCGCGGCCACTGGCCCAAAATACCTGGAACCCCTTGCCGGGTATTTTCGTGCCGGCCGGGATTTGCCATTTGGTAGGCCGGTTCTTGTTGTCGCTCAGGTAGTAACCGCCGATGTTGATCTCCGCCGAATCGCGGTTATACAGTTCTATCCAGTCTTCGTATTTCCCGAAATTGTCGGGGAAACGGTTCAGGTTGGCGCAGGAGTATTCGTTGATGACTACCTGGGCGGAAAGGGTGCGGAGTGTGAGCAGGGGCAAAAAGACAAGGGCCACTTTGCGGTAAAGTGCCGTTTTCATGTTCATAACAGCGTATTTGTCCGGGTTAAAAATTCGGTCACGCAAAAATCACGGAAATTGGGAGAATACGCATTTTTATTAATGACGGCTTTGGCAAAAGGAGGATTTAAGTATTTATTAAACAAAATGTGTTATTTTAAAAATAAAATGTTTTTATTTGCTGTCATTTTTCAAAAACAAAATATAACTGATGGAATTACAGATCATTCAACAAAAAATCCACGAGATACGGGGGCTGCGGGTCATGCTGGATTTCGATTTGGCGGAGCTGTACGGGGTGGAAACACGTGTTTTAAAACAAGCAGTTAAACGAAGTTTAGAGCGTTTCCCACCTGATTTTATGTTTGAACTTACCCCACAAGAATTTAAAAACTTGAGATCACAATTTGTGATCTCAAGTTGGGGCGGCTCACGCTACCCGCCTTTCGCTTTCACCGAACACGGCGTAGCCATGCTGTCCGGCGTTTTAAACAGCCCAAAATCTATCGAAACAAATATTTCCATTATCCGGGCTTTTATTGCGCTTCGCCATTACGCGCTCACGTACAGTGAGTTATCACAAAAGATCGCTGAAGTGGAAGCCAAATTTGATTCGGAAATCGCCGACATCCATGAGGCCTTGCGGCAGCTGGGCCCTGCCGGTGAAAACCCGGATGCATGGGAAAACCGGACGCGGATTGGATTTAAAAAGGAATGAAATGATACCTTTGCAGCCCTTAATCAGGCACTAACCAAATAATAAGATCATGGATTATCAAAAAATCGCTGAACTCCTGGCCGGAGAAGCGGACCATCTGCTGGCCTACGAATGCCGGACGATCGGCAAGGACCAATTGCAATTGCCTTCGCCGGATTTTGTGGACAAAGTTTTCGGCGCCTCCAACCGCTCGCCCCAGGTGTTGCGCAGTTTGGCTGCACTTTTCAATTCCGGGCGTCTGAGCGGCACGGGGTATCTGTCCATTCTACCGGTCGATCAGGGCATCGAGCATAGCGCGGGTGCGTCGTTTGCCGCCAACCCGATCTATTTCGACCCGGAGAACATCGTAAATCTGGCTATCGAAGGCGGCTGCAACGCGGTGGCCACCACGTTCGGCGGACTGGCGATGATATCGCGCAAATACGCGCACAAGATCCCGCTCATTGTCAAGATCAACCACAACGAACTGCTGACCTATCCGAATAAATTCGACCAGATCATGTTCGGCTCGGTGCGCGATGCCTGGAACCTGGGCGCCACGGCCGTGGGCGCTACCATTTATTTCGGTTCGGCAGAGTCGACGCGGCAGATCATCGAGGTGTCGCAGGCCTTCGAAGAAGCGCACGCGCTGGGCATGGCCACTATCCTGTGGTGCTACACCCGCAACAACGCCTTCAAAAAAGACGGCGTCGATTATCATGTTTCTGCCGACCTGACCGGCCAGGCCAACCACCTCGGCGTGACCATCCAGGCCGATATCATCAAACAAAAACTGCCCGAAAACAACGGCGGCTTCACGGCCCTGAACACCGGCGGCA
>JAKLJF010000376.1:5141-5453 GCA_023151335.1 Thermoanaerobaculia bacterium
GATCAATTCGGGCGGTGCCTCTGCCGGCCAGGCCGACCTGCAGGATGCCGTGCGTACGGCGGTGATCAACAAACGCGCGGGCGGCATGGGCCTGATATCGGGCCGGAAAGCGTTCCAGAAGCCGATGGCCGAAGGCGTGACGCTGTTGAACGCGATACAGGATGTTTATCTGGAGAAAAAGGTGACGGTGGCTTAAACCGGATTATCATTGGACATTGTAAATTGGTCATTGAACATTGAACATTTATAAATTATTAATTTTCAGTTTTTTAAATGTTCAATGACCAATGACCAATTTCCAATGTTCAATTA
>JAKLJF010000377.1:0-5153 GCA_023151335.1 Thermoanaerobaculia bacterium
GCACTTATTCACGGGAGTTTAGGTACGCCCCAAAAGTTATTCACGGGAATATGGGTACGGGTTTTTGACTTATTCACGGGAGTTCGGGTACGATTTTACGGGAATTTAGGTACGCAAAGCACGGGAGTTTAGGTACTATACCTATATATAAACCTATAAAACCAATATTTAAAAAACCTATATTAGTTTCCCGAAAATGTGAAAAACTGCGTTCGCTACGCGAACAGCCAAAATTTTTCTTGCTGTTGAAAAGAAAAAATAAGGGGTTACTCGCCCCCATCGTCAAAGCCCTGGCCGCTGCGGATATATGCCACCAGTTCGCTTTTTAGGATAAACCATTTGCCCAGCCGTTTGTAGCCAATCAACTTACCTTCCCTCAGTTCCCGCTCAATGACTTTCTTCGAGGAATTAAGGATTGCCGCCACCTTGTCGGCATCGAGGATGTCTTCCTCAATCCGTATCTCATAGCCGGAAAGGTCTGCGGCTTTTTTATCTATTGTCTTTTTTTGTTCGTTTTTAGTCACTATGAATTCCTTTTCAGTAACTTTGCGTTGTTTTAAAAAAGGAGCCAGAAGGATTACGGCCTTCTAACTCCAAAGTTGTTAACTAAATAACATACAAAGTTATGCAAAAACCACGCGCTACCGGGCTTTTTGGCCGCAATATCTTTGCGGAAGCCTTCCAGCAGTTCGATGAAGAAGAGTTCTTCAGCAAGTTACACCACAAGGTGAAAAACAAGCCGTACTACGAGCGTTATGTCGGGTTTAAAAACACCATTAACATCCTCTCCTACATTTTCAGTATTGCCAGTGCCATCACCTCCGCCTATGCCGTTTATTGGCTGGCATCCTGGGCAGGGGCTTCCATCTGGCTATCTGTAGTCATTGGCTGCGTGATTCTTGTCTTCATGGAGCAAATCAAGCGCAAAGCCAGCGAGGAAACATGGCAGGTATATTTTTTTGAAGGTAAGTTGCCCATCGGGTGGCTGCTCCTCTCTTTCCTCTTGTTCGGCATCGGAGTTTCTGCTTCCTCTTTCGGCGCAAAGGAAGGCACCAAGGAATTTGCCCCCCTTGCTGAACTCATCACTTCCGATACAACCGCAAATCAGTACCGCGAGAGGGTCGCAGCACTGGAAAAAGAAAACCAGCGCCTTGCCAGGCAGAAAAACGAGAAAGGCGAAATTTTCTGGCCTGCTCAAAAGCAAATGGCCAAGAATCGTGAAGTCATTGCCAAGTACGAAGCCAGAGCCTTGGATCGTGATGAGAAAACCGAAGGTAAAAATGAAAACCTGCAAACCGAGCATGACAACAATGTGGCCTTTGCTTCCCGCGTCCTTATGCTGGTGCAGATTTTCATGGAACTTTGCTTTGAAGGCTGCATTGCCTATATCTGGTATTTCTACTTTCGCGCCTATGTGGAGCGGAAACGATTGCAGGGAATCGCCGATGAGGAAGACGATCCGCCTACGGCACCGCGTTTTTCGTCATCAAAGCAAGCCTACTCCCCTCCCCCGCCTCAATCTCAAAATGGCCAGCATACGGAGCCGCCCGTAAAAAATACCTTTGGCCGCTCTCCCATCGGCTTTTTTACCGAAGCACAGAGAGCAGGTTTTTCCACCCCGCCGGTGGCAAGTACCCAAAGCCTCCCCATCCTCCCTGTACAGGTCTGTACAGAGGTGTACAGAGAGGATGATACCACCCTCTACGATGATCTCTACACCGTCCTGCACGAATATCAGAGGGGAGGTAAAATATACCTCACCCCTTACACCGAAAATCAAATACTCTCCCGCATCGGCCAGTACCAGCGGGACATCGAGCAGGCAAATCACAAGGCAATGGGGGAGGAGATAGTTTCCAATCGCTGCCGGTGGCTGGAATACTGGCAATCAAAACTTGCCGAACTTCACCAGAAGCAAAAGGAGGCGGGTATCCGGCAATAATGACCAAGTAAAGAAATAAAGATTTATTTAAAAAAAGTAAATCTTTATTTCTTTACGATTCCGAAACAAGATGCTAACTTTGCGCATTGCTAACAGCGTTTGAAAAGGTATGGCATTGAAAATCGGCATTATTTCACAGAAGGGTGGAGTAGGGAAGTCCACCCTGTCACGGCTCCTGGCCGTTGAATACTCCCGCAATGGATGGGAGGTAAAAATCGCAGATATGGATTTGTCACAAGGCACGGTGACAGAGTGGAACCGAATACGGATGGAAAACGACATCGAGCCTAAAATAGCCGTTGAGCAGTTTATGACGGTAAAGGATGCCATCAAGCAGGATGCTCACTACGATCTCCTGATCTTTGACGGTGAACCGCATTCCACGAAAAAAACACTGGAAATAGCGCAGGCCTGCGATTTTATGGTGTTGCCTACCGGTGTCACGGTAGACGACCTGATGCCCACCATCAAACTTGCCCACGAACTTAAACGGAACGGGATAGACCGCAAGAAAATCGGTATTGCCCTCTCACGGGTAGGGGATAGCCATTCTGAATTAAACGGGGCAAAAGAGTATATCGAGGAAGCAGGCTACTACTATCTGGGAATGCTCCAGGAAAAAACCTCCATTGGCCAGGCCCATGACAGCGGCAGAGCCGCAAACGAAACCGCGTTCAAAAGCGTGAATCAAGCCACCGATCAGTTTATTCAGGCCATCGTTGATCGCATGGAACTGGTCAAAACGAAAGCATAAACTATGGCAGTTATCAGCACACCAAAGAAGAGAAAAGGCCCACCACCGGCTGAAACCGTAACCAGCGTTAATCTGGCAAAGGCGAGCGATACCGACAAAGTGCCGATGAACTTCAAGGTAACGGCAGAGTTCCGTAAGACCATGAAGCAATACGCGGCAGAATTAGGCATCTCCATGACCGATCTGCTAACAACGGCAGTAGAGGAATACAGGAAGAGGCATTAATTCTTTATTTATTTAATTCTTTATTTATTTATGAATGCCGCGCAAGCCAAACAACTCTCCCTCCCCGATCTGCTGGCAAGGCTTGGCTACCAGCCGGTGAAGTCGCAGAAGGAGGGCAACGAGTTATGGTACACCTCCCCTTTCAGGGCGGAGGTGGAGGCTTCTTTCCACACGTCATTCCTGGGCGGCAAATGGATATGGAAGGACTTTGGCGACATTGGCGGCACGGTGGTGGATTTTGCCATGCGTTACCATAACGCCACCAGCGTAAAAGAGGCACTCGCCTGGCTCGATACGCTGATCCAGCAACCGCCCTCGGCAGCAAGAATACCGATCCCACAAAACCAACCCAGCCTCTTTTCTTTTCAACAGCAACGCGGCGCAGCCGCGCCGGTCGCGGAGGATTCCCGGCAGTTGGAGTTTATGGCGGCGCAGCCTATTTCCCATCCTGTAATTTTGGAGTACCTGGTTGAGGAGCGCCGCATTCCGCAGGATTTGGCGTTGCGTTTTCTTAAACAGGTATCCTACCGTAATACCACAAACGGCAAGGAATATTTCGGCTTCGGAATGGAAAATATGAGTGGAGGTTATGAGGTAAGGGTGGCTTCCAGTAAGTACGATTTCAAATCCGCCCTGAAAGCCAGGGATATTACCCTTATTCAAGGTTCCTTCCCGGAACGGGGCGCGGTGAATGTTTTTGAAGGAATGCTCGATTTCCTTAGCCTGCTGGCTTTGCTTGGCACCAAATCCCTTGCCGGTGATGCAATCATTATGCACTCACTCTCTTCATTCCAGCGGACTACCGATTTTATCCGAGGCAAGGGCTACGAGCGCGTCAACACCTTCCTGGATAATGACAGGGCTGGCCAGGAATGCACTCAGCGGTTTATCTCTGAATTGGGAGTGGCGGTTACCCCTCAGAGTGAGTATTTTGCAAACTACAATGATCTCAATGATGCGTTAAGGGCAAACACCCCCGCGTTATAATGAAATAAATAAATCTTTAAATAAAGACACTGGACATTCAACATGGAAGAACAAAACAAGATCATCGTCTTTCAGGAGAAGGCCATCCGCCGTATCTGGCACCGGGACGAGTGGTGGTTCTCGGTGGTGGATGTCATCGAGGTTTTAACGGAGAGTTCCCAACCGGCGCGTTACTGGTCTGACCTCAAGAAGCGGTCAATCAAGGATAGCGATCAATCTTTCGCATTTTGCGAAAGATTGAATTTGCCGCGACCCGACGGGAAAACCTATCCCACAGACTGCGCGAATACAGAAGGCATGTTCCGCATCATCCAGTCCATTCCCTCACCCAAGGCGGAACCGTTCAAACTCTGGCTGGCCAAGGTCGGCTACGAGCGTGTCCAGGAGATTGAAAATCCCGAACTGGCAGCGGAACGCGCCCGGCAGTATTACCGGGATTTAGGCTATGATGAGAAATGGATTGAAACCCGGATACAAACCATCGCTATTCGCGGCCAACTTACCGATGAGTGGAAGGGTAGGGGAGTGCAGGAGGGTATGGAGTATTCGATCCTCACGGCGGAGATCAGCCGGGCCACCTTTGGCCTGGTGCCTTCCGAGTATAAGGAATTGAAGGGCTTGAAACGTGAGAACCTGCGCGATCACATGACCAACCTCGAACTTATCTTTACCATGTTGGGCGAAGAGAGCACCAAACGAGAGGCGATTGACGACGATGCCCAGGGGTTTGAGGAAAACAAAATCGCTGCCAGAAAGGGTGGAGGCGCGGCAGGTAAGGCTCTAAAAGCCTATGAGGAAGAATCTGGCAAAAAGGTAGTGTCTCCGTCCAATTTTAAAGGACAGATCGCCGAGGCCAAGAAAAAAGCCCTGGGTAGTAACAAGAAAAAGAAGAAAGACGAATAAGAAGCCAAAACCCACCATTCACGAAGAAGAGGGTGGGTTTTGATTTTTGCGGAAGTGGTCATCGGCAGCCATTAGAAACATTACGGTTAGCAATGCTACTTGGTAGGCTACGGAACCAGGCGAGTGGTAGGCGAGGTTTTGCACAAGTGCCAAGACTGCGCCAAGGGCTTTGGCGTAACGAAACACCGGGCTATCGCCTTTTATATCCCCTATCAGATAGGCGATAATGGCGATATGCTGGAGCAACACTACGATCACTGCAATGGTATTTAACCAGCCTGACGGCTGGATAATTCCATAAGGGTACACCTTTGCCGCGACGATAAACGCCACAAGTAGCCC
>JAKLJF010000377.1:5163-5440 GCA_023151335.1 Thermoanaerobaculia bacterium
CAGCCAACAATACGCGCCGTTGGTTGCGTAATAGGAATGGCTTGCTCGCTTGGCCATCGCGCAAAGCGATGTAAGCCCCCCAAATTGTCGGCCCTACAGATAGCAATGCCATCGGGTTGTATGCCCCGATATTGGAAATGCCGTAAAGAACTCCGATTACCAGGACGATCCATTGCCCAGTGCGGCTGTTTTCTGCGCCATCAGCGGCGACCGTGCCAAAAGCATAAAAGGCCAAGCCGGTTGCATAACTTAACCCGACATAAAGCCCGTTCCACTC
>JAKLJF010000378.1 GCA_023151335.1 Thermoanaerobaculia bacterium
GGGCTCGCGTTTGGGATAATAGGTGGGTGTCAGCGAATCGTCCTGTTTGGTCAGGGTGAAATCATTGCGCACCAGCTTTTCAATGTTCCGTTCGATCAGGTATTTCATGGCCAGCGTATTCTTGAAATGCATGGTTTCGGCGGTATCGCGCGGCGTTATTTCGAATTTGAAAGTGTCCGCGATGTCGCCTGAATCTACGCCCGGGTCATACCGGAACAAGTTGGTGTAAAACGCCCGCCGGCCTTCAATGATCGACCAGTTCATAGGCGACCGCCCGCGGCCGAGGGGCAGGTTCATCGAACTGCCATGCATGCCGAAGGCGCCTACGCGCAGCCCTGACAGCACCTCTTCCGGTATCAGCCGCTGCCAGCCGATCACAAAAGCGATATCGAGATTCAGCGAGCGGATATATGCCTGGTCGTCGGGGTGCTTCAGGGAATAATACCTGGCCTGATATACCTGAATACCTTTGTCCGTGGCAATTTGTTTCAGATCGGTATAATCTGCCACCTCGTGTTTTTGCCCCGCTTCGGGGCTAATGGTGATCAAATGCCTTATTTTCCAGGGTATATTCAGGTTATTCAGGAGGAAAAGTGTGGTCGCTTTGCAGCCGAATACCGCTATTTGGTCAAAGACTTTCATGTATGTTCCGGAATGGGATACAATTGTTGGAGAACTCGGTTTTTAATGATTGCACCCGGTGCCCGAAATATTGTTTGAGCTTGTCCAGATTGGAGGCCCCGTCGAGCATCCACCAAATCGGATGGATCAGAACGTGCAGGGATTTCTGTTGATGGAATTCCTGCGAATCGAAGGGGTGGCCGAACCGCCACACGCCGGTGGAATCGGCAAAGTATTTTACGTCGCGAAAATACTTGGATTGATAGGTATGCTCGACGCCACAGATCGGTTGATCCATTTCCTGGAAAAAAGCATTGGGCCGGTGCAGGCTGATAATACTGACGTCGAGGTTAAAAATATCCCGGAACAGGTTAACTTCCATTTGTAAGCCCTTGTGAAAATCCTCATAGATGGATGGATCGAAGTGAATACTGACACAATGGCCCAGTTTGCGGATAAATTCGATATTCTCAAAATCCTGCGGTGACAGGATATTATAGAAATTGGAGCGTAAAAGAAAGAAGTATGTTGACCTGATACCCAGTTTGGATTCGATCAGGGCCGACTGCAGGGCAAAATTGGTGTCAAAGTCGATATCGTGGCGCAGGGCAACCTGTTTTTTGGGATGGGTTAGCTCCTGAAAAAAGCCAAAGGAGTAGCCATGGTTGAGAAATCCTTTCAAAAATTCTTCATAAGAGCCAAAGCGGTTCTCAGCGGTTTTCCACTGGATAGTGTCCTTGTCGGATGGGATAACAGGATGTTGCGGTCTAGGGTGTAAAGTATGCGTCATGTGGCTTGTCAGTTTTAATCGTTGGTCTGAATTTAATAGCTGCGAACCATTTTAATAAAAATGTTATAAAATGCCCTGACCGTGTACCGCAGGTCGGTGAGGAAGGGTTGCTTTTCGTAGGCCTGAAGGTATCGCCGTTCGATATCGATCGTATCTTCGATACATTTGGGAATTTCGACGTACACCGGCGGGATCAATCCGGGTTTGAATTTTTTCCGGAACTCCTGGAATTCTTCAGGGTACAGGCTGAAATAATGTTTGCTGATAGGGCGGACGCCGAAGAACTTTACGTCGCCCCGGATCAGGTTGTACAGCATGGGCAACTCGTCCAGCCAGTATTTGCGCATGAAATGTCCCATGCTGGTGATCCGCGGGTCGTCTTTGAATTTGGCGCCGGTACCCAGGCCGTTTCGCTCGTATATAAATTGCTGCACGTATTCGGAATACGGCGCCATCGTGCGCAATTTATACACTTTTACGATCTTACCGTTTTTCCCCACGCGGCGCAGTTTGATGAAGGGGCCATAGGTGGCTTCGGTGTTGTAGTCGGGTTCGCCGGTTTTTTCTGCCAGGAAGTATAGTTTGCCGTCTGCTTCCACGCTGTCGACCAGGCGGAAACCACAAGAGTAAAGCCGCCCGTATGTTTCCATTTCGGAAATAACGCGGTTGCGGCCACGGGTCAGGAAAAAATAGGAACGGCGCAGCAGGGGTAGTTTAGGCCAGACCCGCTTGAAGAGGTAGTCGAAACCATACAGGATTTTATTAGCCGGTCGCGGGTACCCTCCCATTATTTTTTCTTTCCGGTGTTCGGAGGTTTCCACGCACCCCAGCAGGTAACCGCCTTGCTGCAAATGCCGGTTGGCCGATTCCAGGAATTTGTTGACATACCGGATGTCATTCAGGCGGTGGAGATTGATAATACCTTCCCAGTCGGTGCCTTCCGCTCCCGGCGTTGCGTCCAGCGAAACAATGGTGTCCGTGATGAAGAGCGAGCCGAATTCATCCGGATCAATCAATTGCTCCACCATGCGAACCACTTCGCCGGGCAGGCCTTTTTCCCATTGTCGGGAAATCAGTTTTTGGGGCACACTCATTTGGTCGACGTCCATATCCATAAATTCCGTTTTTTTTTAATGACGAAATAACCTTTCATCATGTGTGATGAAGCAGATATAGGGGGGAGAGGATTAAAATGATCAGTATTGAAAGATAAAGATTATTACAAATAACATGCCTTTGGAGGCAGTACTTTTGTCAACCATTCCCGCTTCCCAATACGTTATGATATGCCACGATTCTTGTATGTGAATGGATAATGGATTTCACATACAGCTTATGCAGGCATTTTACCGTGTGCAAGCAGGAGGAAAACACACGCGACAAACACCCCGCTGCTAATAAACGCATAAGCGTAAGACAGGGACGTAAAGCGTGAGGAGCGAGGTAAAACCTCCGGGCGATTTTTGTTAAACAAGGATTTAAAATTGTTGCACTGATTAAAAGGTGGGAGGCAAAAGGTGCAACAAGAAAATTATGAAGCGAGAATCAGATGACCTTATGGATTACTAAAACGGACGGGGAGCAGGCCGTTTCTCATTTTCAAATGCGAAATTCAAGGATTTTGGCTGTATTTCCAAGAGAAGAGCGGAAATAATTTCGGCGTTTACCAATGCAGGAAGTGCAGCCAAAATTATGCCAATCAATGGTTAACCAGGCTTTGTTGTGGCATTTCGGCCGGGTTTGGCGCGTTTCTCCACTTGATCAGCCAGTATTTTATCGTGTTTTTAACCTTTTGGCGGTATTTGTCGGTGAGCCATAATAACTGGTTGTCGGTCCAGCGTTGCGGGTGAAAATTGAACATGGCCTGATCGGGGAAACGCCCCTCACGGATGCTTTGAATGATTTCCGGCGTGCTGTGGAATCGCAAACCGAAATAATCGGTTACTTTATCGCGAACGCTGACGGCGTGCCCGTCCCAGCGCCGGCCGGTATCGGTGAGGTAAAACACCTTTCTGAAGTTGAGGTCGAAATACGGTTCGCCGATGATGCCATAGTCGCGGTAATTGTATTTTTTCCACACCGCCTTGTTGTCGTATTTCGAGCGCGGGCTGCCGTGCATACAAATCGTGCTGACAGGCGCCACGCGGCGCAATTTGTCCAGGTGGCGCTCAAAAAACTGAATGGCTTTGTCGGGGTCGCCATGGGCAAAGTCCATGTCTTCATAATGATAGCCGATTTCATGGCCCAGGGCATGGATTTCCCGGATGACGTTTTCGTCGAAACTTTCCGGAACTACCCTGAAAAAGTAGGTGCCCACAATGCCTTTTTCGTGCTGGATGCGGGCGAACTCAAGGGAATGTAACTTCCGGTCGTCCACGTCGTGGCGCAGCACGACGGATTTTTCATGAGGCGCCTGAAGAAAGTCGGCGAAGGTTTGGAACCGGTAGCCGGCTTGTTGCAGGCTGTCCAGCAACTGGCGGTAAACTGCTACGGAAAAATCTTGCATGATTTGGAACAGGATTTAGATTAAATATTTGATAATCAGGAAACTGTACTTGCCGTTTCTATGGCGTATTTTTCGAGGTTATACTGGTAAACCCGTTTAAGGCCTTCGAACATCCGCACTTGTGGGTTGTACCCGAGGTTGCGCTGTATCTTTGAAATATCCGCTTTCGAATGTTTTACGTCGCCGGGCCGTTCGGGGCCATAGGTCGCCTGAATGTTTTTACCGGTGATTTGCCGGAGCATATCCACCATTTCGTTCAGGGAGACCTGTTCGCCGCAGGCCACGTTGTATACCTGGTTGAGCGCATCCGTATTTTCGGTAAACAAGGCCAGGTCATTGGCATGCAGGGCGTTTTCCACGTAGGTAAAATCCCGGCTTGTCGTCCCGTCGCCGTGTATATGGGGGGCACGATCTTCAATGAAGGCTTTGCAAAAGATCGGGATGACGGCGGCGTAAGGGTTGTCGGCATTTTGGCGGGGACCGAATATATTAAAATAACGAAGACCTACAAATCTCAGGCCATAAGTGCGGGTAAATACTTCCGCGTACAGTTCGGCGGCGTATTTGCTCACCGCATAAGGCGACAAGGGGCGGCCAATCCGTTCTTCCACCTTGGGCAATTCCGCGCTGTCGCCGTAAGTGCTGGAGGAGAAAGCCAGCACCACCCGGTCTACGCCTGCCTCCTTGGCGGCATGGAGGATGTTGACCGTGCCGCCTACGTTGACCTCGTTGGTTCGCGCCGGGTTTTGAATGGAACGGGGTACCGAGCCTAACGCTGCCTGATGCGTGACTTTGTGAATGCCCCGCATGGCTTGCGTACAAACGGCGTAGTCGCAGATATCGCCTTTGATAAACTCGAATTTCGGGTTATTTTCATAAGGCGCGATGTTCTCGTAGTAGCCGTTCGACAGATCGTCGACCACCCGTACCAGGGCGATGCGCTCGTCGCGGAGGTATTTCTCCACAAGATTGGAGCCGATAAATCCGGCCCCGCCTGTAACTAATAGCTTGATTCCCATGATGTTTGGCGGATTGGAATATTCTTGTTCAGGTAACGCTCCAGGATGAAGTCGTACAAATAGCGGGTTACATTCACTTTGGTTTGCAGGAACGCCCGGCTGCTTTCCCGGATCGTTTCGCGGTCTTTGGCTAAAATATCGTCTATCAGTTCGAATACTTTTTTCGATTCGCTGGTGTTGTACACCAGGCCATAAGGCTCCATTTCTTCACAGTTGGAATCGTACAACGTACTGATATAGATAGCAGGCGTACCCAGCAGGCCGGCTTCGGTGGCGGTAGTAGTGCCTTCGCTGATGACGATGGAGGCGTAGTTAAGGGCATGGTGAAACCGGTCGGGTGGGATTTTAAAGCGGAAAGGTTTCAATTCTTCCGACAGTCCGGCTTCCGAAGTGATGAAAACTTTCATTTGTCCGGCCAGTTTTTGCACCATTTTCACCTTATCCTCATCCGATATACCTTTATGGCCGGCATCGTGCGTCGCTTTCCAGGAGATAAAAC
>JAKLJF010000379.1 GCA_023151335.1 Thermoanaerobaculia bacterium
CGGACGACAAACGACTCCAATGCCGATCGATCAAAGGCATTTTCCCGTTGAACACCCGGATAGTCTCGAAAAGGGTATCAGCATAATAAAGTGCCCGCTGCGCCAACCCTATGTCATTGGGAAGGGCGTCGAAAATTTGCGCATTTAAATTGACTGCCATTCCTTTATTTATGGAACAAACTGCCGGCTTCGAACACGATATTTTGCTCCTGCCGGTAAAGGGCGTAGTTGAATCCGGGGTGCAGGCTGTACGCGCCATGACGCCCTTTTTTGTCGAGCGCCACATAGCCCACCTGGTTTTCCGCAACGTCTTTGGGATACTTTTGTGCCAGGCGTTTGATCACTGTTTCCACGGCTTTTTGAGGATGTTTGCCACGCCGGATTTCTTCGACGATGAGAAAACTGCCGAGCGTTTTCAATACCAATTCGCCCAAGCCGGTAGCCGCCGCAACACCCGCCTCATTATCGGCAAACATGCCCGCCCCGATAATGGGGCTATCCCCTACCCTTCCGTGCATTTTAAATGCCATGCCACTGGTAGTACAGGCGCCCGCAACCCGTTGGCGGGCATCCACGGCGACGATGCCGATGGTATCATGTCGTTCGATATTGATGACGGGTTTATATTCCGATTTTATTTTCCATTCTTCCCAGGCCCGGCGGGCTTTTTCTGTCAGCAGGTTTTCTTTGGGGAAGCCCTCTTTCAGGGCAAATTGAAGGGCGCCTTCACCGCTCAGCATAACGTGCGGCGTTTTTTCCATCACCCGGCGGGCCACACTGATGGGATGCATGATATGTTCCAGAAAAGAAACCGAACCGGCGTTGCCAAACTCGTCCATGATACAGGCATCCAGCGTCACGTGGCCGTCGCGGTCGGGAAATCCGCCGTAACCCACACTGGTGTCTTCCGGGTCGGCCTCCGGTATGCGCGCGCCGGCTTCCACGGCGTCCAGCGCCCGGCCGCCGGCCGACAATATTTTCCAGGCAGCCGCCGTGGCCCGGCTGTTGTTCCAGGTAGCGATCACTACGGGCAAGGCGCCTTTGGCGGGTCGTTCAAAAAATGAGGGTGCATCGGGCCACCAATTGCCGGCGCCGGCCGCCAATGCGCCAAATAAGGAATTATGGAGAAACTGCCGACGGGTCTTCATGAATTAACTTAGTTAAGAAAAGGAAGGAAAAGTATGTCAATCACTTATGTTTGCCAAAAATTCAGGTTTAAAGTGGCATCTTCTTTAATATCGACATCCTGCAGGATCGGTTTTTTTTTATTAATTGTCTTGCTGACAAGCATTGGCTGTCAACGAAAAAATCAGGCCGAAGACCCCGGTGTCTGGAAAAAAGTCCGGCTCGATTTCAGACAGATTGATGGGCAGGGGCTTAGCGGCCCAAACGGCGGCAAGGTAGCAGTGAACTATGAATTTTGCTTGCCTGCCCGGGAATCTTATTGGAAAAAAGTGCGGAAAATTGACCCGACTGCCCAAAAACATGCCGGCTCAGCCGGCCGCTCGGGCTGTACCTCCGGCCAATGGCTGATCATTGGCTCTACCCATCAGAAGGATTACCTGCGTGTTTTATACCGGCTGGCTTCACTGCCTTATGTGGAGCGCATTGAACAAACTTTCTGGGAGTAAAGCTTATGTCTCATTCTGCTGCAATTGTCAACATCCGGGTACAAACGCTGGTCGTGACACTGTCATGTCTGTTATTCGCAGTCAAATTGCTGGCGTATTTTATGACAGAATCCGTGGCTATCCTTACCGATGCGCTGGAAAGTACAGTGAACGTGGTAACAGGGTTTACAGGGTTGTATAGTCTGAAAATCGCCGCCCGCCCGCGCGACGTAAACCACCCTTACGGTCATGGGAAAGTGGAGCTGATTTCTGCTTCCTTCGAAGGTATCCTCATTCTGATCGCAGGTCTGATCATCATTTATGAGGCCATTACCAACCTGCTGCATCCGCACGTGCTGCGTGAGCTGGACTTCGGCATTGCCCTGATCATGGGTACGGCGATTGTGAATTACGCCATGGGCTGGTACTGCATCCGGGTGGGTAGAAAAAATCATTCGCTTGCACTCCAGGCCACCGGAAAACATTTACAGGCCGACACCTGGAGCACCCTGGGGATTGTGGCCGGACTGATCCTGATCCGCCTGACCCAACTGAGCTGGCTGGATAGTGCCGTGGCCATCCTGTTTGGCGTTCTGGTCATCGTAGAAGGGGCGAAAATTATACGGCAAACCATCGCCGGCATTATGGATGAGGCCGACACGGAATTGTTAAAACAGGTCATTCAGGTGTTAAACGCCTCGAAATCAGACAACTGGGTCGACTTGCACAATCTGCGCATCATCAAATACGGCGCTATTCTTCACCTCGATTGCCACCTGACTGTCCCCTGGTATTTTAATGTAAACGAGGGGCATAAGGAAGTGGACGACCTGGAACGTATCATCCGCAAACACTTTCCCAGATCCCTGGAGATGTTCGTACATACCGACGGTTGTGTGCCGCCGGCTTCCTGCCGGGTATGCCCGCTGGACAAATGTGCGGTTCGCCAACAGGATTTTGAAGGCCGCCTCGAATGGACTTTTGAAAATGTCACCTCTAACCGGAAACACGGGATGCAGGATGAACCCGCATCTGGTCTCCTTTCCGGGCGACAAACAGATAATAGTTAAAAATATGGCCTTTCCGGAGCATTATGGTACGCTCGATACACATTGCCCGGTCGGTCAGCATTTTTGCATATTCGGAACAGGTAAATTGGTGCGGATGCAGCAGATCTGCCGGCGCCAGTTGAAATAAACGCCTCACCCGGCCGGACTTATGGGCATCGACAGACAGCAACAGATACCCGCCGGGCCGGAGCAGTTCCACAAGCCGGTCGAGACTGCGGTGCAGATCGGCTACGTGATTGATAGCGTTGAGGCAAAAAATGGCGTCGTAGGATCTTCCAGGGGAAAAAGACTCTATTGTTTCCCCCAAAAAACGGGTATTCGGATAGTCTGCCGGGTCAAAATGCGGAAAGGCCGCAGCATACCGTTCAATTAAGGGGTCTAAAGCATCCACCGTATAGCCGTCAGCCAGGATGGTAAAAATACCCGCCGGCCCGCAGCCGGCATCCAACACTGTGGCTCCCGCGGGCAGTTTCAGCGCGCTTTTTTGCAGAAAATCGACCCAATAGGCTTTCTTCCAACGCAGGTATTCCACTTTATCGCGGCCACGCAGGTATCTTTTCCACCAACGCAGTTCAAAAAATTGGGCGCATCGCCATCTCAGTTGCATCAAACAGATGTTAAATTTGGTGTTGACAAAGATAATTTTCCTACCTTCGGGTTTTGAAAAATCGGAAGCCCTTCCGGTTGGCCAAATTAATTGGATAATTCATGAACTGCCTCCGTCCATCCGTTCTGCCAGTAGCGGTATTTTGTTTCGCCCAAACGCTTTTCGCTCAAAATGATATGAGAGTGTTCGTGGGAGAAGCGCTCACGCCTACCACAATTGCCGAAGGAGCCACAGTGACCTATTTCGTTCGATTCCAAAACACCGGCCCTGATACGGTTTACCAGGTCATCCTGCGCGACACCCTCGACCCCCGCCTCGATATCAGCACCTTTGCGATGGTCGATTCCAGCCACCCCTGCCAGTTGGTGCGGGATGGGAGCAACATCATTCGCTGGTATTTTGACGACATTGCTCTGCCCAACCATGCAACCGCGGGCCCAAATTCAGTGGGCTATGTCATTTTTTCTGTTCAGCCCAAACCCTTTCTCGCACCCGGCCAAACTATCCTGAACCAGGTTTGCGCCACCTTCGATCAAACAATCTCCATCTGTACTAATGAGGCGATAATCCGGATCGAATATGATCCGGCCAGCATCGGGGAGCCCGGCCAGGATCGTGAAATAAAAATTATTCCCAACCCCAACCACGGCTATTTTGAGGTGCGTTCGGCGAGTACGCCCGACACTTCCCCGGACAACGCCCCTGCAACCGAATGGTGGATATCGGACATCGCCGGCAGGATAGTGTGGGACGGACGCGCAGAGAATGTGGCTGCGGCCAGCCATCAGGTTCTTTTGGAACGCCCGGCGCCCGGCTTGTACCTGTTGTGGATGAAAACAGACGGCCGGCTCCGGGTCAAGGAATTCGCTGTGATTCGCTGAATCTTTCAGGCCGTGTGTTCCTCCATTTCCGCATGCGATTTAAAGGGGTGTCGCGGTTGCCATTCTTCTACCGGCTTCAGGTAGTCGAGTATCGTCCCCGTAAATTTGTTCAGCAATTGATTTTGATGCCGCAAATAACATTTCAGGTCGCAAGGCTCGGCCCCGACCGAACTTTTTATTTCCAGGGCCGTTCGGGCAAATACGACGGAATGGCAGCCTGATGCCAGTGCAATACGTACTATATCGTACAGAATATTGAGATATAATTGGTAATCGTGGTTTAGGGTTTTGTCATATCCGAGAAAATGAGCCTCCATTTCATCCCCATTGCGGATCGTGGTAAAAAAAGCAACGAGTTGATTGTCGAGGTAATAACCAAAGAGACGGAACCGTTCGGGCAAGCCGAGCTTGAGTGCCGGGAGGTATTGTTCATTGAGATCGACCATGTTAAATCCGGCATTATTGGCAATTTCACCATACAAGGCGTACATCCTGGGCAGTTCGCGCTGAATATCCGCCAGATTGAGCTCCTGTTTGACAATACCGTCGGCCTTTTTAAAAGCGCGTTTGGCACGGGTGCGGTATTTGGTTGACATGGCTGAGAGATATTCGTCAAAATCGCGGAAAGGCAATTTCAGTACCATGTTGGGCTGAATATCAAACTCGACAAAGCCTTTGTTCACCAGTATTTGGCCGTGATCCCGGCGTTCAGGCGCCAGGTCTTTCACCAGTATTACCGGCATTTTCACGCCGTCTCTTTCTGATGTGCGGATTACTTCGTTTAAAGCTTTTTCGAGCAACAAGACCGCTTTTTCCGGACTGATCTTCTGGTAATCGAACCGGAAGCCATGTTCACCCGTCAGCAGCATGTTGCCGCAGATCAAAATATCGGCGGCCATTTTACCTGCCACCCAACGTTTGAACCACTTGGCAAGTCCTCCGAAAAAGCAGGGATCTTTCACCGGCTGATCCAACTCATTGATATTGTCATCTCCCTTAAAAAATTTGATTTGGCACAATGCCACGCCCACAGGCTCGTCGTCGCGGTAAAAAACCAGGTAACCGAAGCGCATACCGACCGGGGGATTACTTTCCAAAATGGCCAGATACTCCCGTTGAAAGAAAATATCGTGAGTCGGCGCCGCCGTGTCCCAGTCGGCGCCGGCAGCCTCGATGGAACGGAAATAAGTGTACCGGTAAGCGGCATTTTTAGGAATGATCTCCGAAATTTTCTGGTTAGTATCGGGCATACGTGCGGAGGAGC